>CAKPGR010000005.1 GCA_934155005.1 uncultured Bacilli bacterium
AAATGCACAGAAAGTGAATCAGTGAGTTTAACAGGAACAAAGAGCGGATGTATGAAATGGTATACATTCAATGATGAGGAAGGAAATAGTTCAGTAAATATGATATTAGATCATAATACAACAGCTGTTGTAGCATGGAATTCAAGTGGAAACAATAGTGAAATGAAAGAAGTAGCAGAAGCACTTACAAATGATACAAAAGACTGGAAGAATGCTGCTAGACTAATCACAGCAAATGAAGTGGCTAAAATATCGGGTAATACAAGCTTTGATGCAAGTAAAACAGGACAATTAGTTTTCTTTTTTGGAAGCAATAATCAAAGACCCGATGAAAAAGTAATAAATTATGGTTGGTTGTTTGATAGAACAGGTACAATGTGTTTGCAGTTAGGATGTCCAAATAATTCTGACGTAGATACAGGTGGCTATTGGACAAGTAATGCGAATATAAGCGGCTCTACTGATGCGTGGTATGTGCTTCATAACGGTGGTTTAGTTATCGAATCTGTTAGCGCTAATTACATCGGTGTTCGCCCAGTAATAGCAGTTTCAAAATCAATAATAAAATAATTATTTATAAGAGTTTTGTTAATATTTCTTAGCAAAACTTTTTATATTGTTTAATAAATGTGTTATCATATATATGAAGGTGTATTTATGAAAAGATGTAAATGGTGTAATTTAAATAATCCTAAATATATAGAATATCATGATAATGAATGGGGAATTTTAAATATTAGTGATAAATATTTATTTGAAATGCTAATATTAGAATCTTTTCAGGCAGGTTTATCTTGGGAGTGTATTTTAAATAAAAGAAATAATTTTAGAACTGCTTATGATAATTTTGATATAGATAAAATATGTTTATATGATGAAGATAAAATAAATTTATTACTTCAAAATAAAGGCATTATTAGAAATAAATTAAAAATAAAAGCAAGTATTAATAATGCTTTAATTTTTAAAAAAATAATTAATGAATATGGTTCCTTTTATAATTACTTAGAAAAATTTACTAATAATAAAGTAATTTATGAAACAGGAAAAATAAAATCAGAATTATCTGATTTTATTTCCAAAGATTTACGAAAAAAAGGTATGAAATTTGTTGGATCAACTATTATTTATTCGTATTTACAAGCGGTTGGAATTATTAATTCACATGATAAAGATTGTTTTAAATATGACATTTAATTTAGACAATAACAAACTATCTCCATATATTATGATAGGAGGTAGTTTTTATGTCTTCAGAAGAATATAACAAAATATTAGAAAATATTAAGCTTAAAAATAAATTAAATAAGCTTGGTCTATGTTTTGTTGGTCCGACAGGGCCAAAAGGTGATATAGGACCAACTGGATTAAAAGGTGATATAGGGCCAACTGGATTAAAAGGTGATAAAGGTGATATAGGACCAACTGGTCCAATTCAACCATCATCAACTGAGGAAATGCTTTTTGTAAGCTTTACAGAGACAAAAAATTCGAGTGAAATGTTAATGGAAAATTCTTGGTTAATACCTAATCATTCAAAATATTTTAATTTATTAAATAATAGTGAGATAGAAATTCAACCTGGTATTTATGAAATAGCCTTTTCTGGATTAATAGAAAAAGCAGATGATACTCATGGTGGTACTTTTTATTTAAAAACAGATAGTGGTTCTGCATTAAAAGAATTATCTTATACATTATTAGCCGGAGAAGGCAAAAAAATGCATTTTTCACAAGATATTGTATTTAGATTTGAAAATGTTACAATATTACAGGTAGTATCTGATATAATTGGTGATTTAGGGACATCAAATGTTACTATTTCAGATGTAACTTTATTAATAAAAAAACTCTATGAATAATATAAAAAAATTTAGTTAATACTTTTATTTTCTCTTTTCTAATAGATTTTTATGTCACTTTATGTTAAAATTAAATAAAAAGAAGGTGATATAGTGTTAAAAGAAAAAGTTTTACCAGCAGATACATTTGTTGTTATTAATAAAACTATATTACATAATGAAGATAGAAAAAATTTAATTATGCTATATCAACCAATAATAGGATATAAAGCTATTAGTTTATATTTTACTTTATGGAATAATTTAGATAAAAGAGAGATATTTTCAAGTGAATATACACATCATCATTTAATGACTTGTATGCAACTTAGATTATCCGATATTATTGAGGCTAGAGAAAAATTAGAGGCTATTGGTCTTTTAAAGACATTTATTAAAAAACAAAATATTAACAATTTTGTATATGAATTATATTCACCAATAAGTCCATATGAATTTTTAAATAATCCCATTTTAGCCACATCATTATTTAATAATGTTGGAAAATTTGAATATGAAAAAATATTGGAATATTATAAAATTCCTCAAATTAATTTAAAAGAATATCAAGATATAACATGTAATTTTTCAGATATTTTTGAGCCTTCTAATATAAATGAATTTGAAATAGTTAAATCAACAATTCAAAAATATTCATCAAATAAAATAAATATAAATCCTAAAATTGATTTAGATAATATCGTATCATTAATCCCAGATGATATGTTTAATATTAGAAGTTTAACTAGAGATACAAAAGATTTAATTTATAAAATTTCATTTATATATAATTATGATGACGCTAAAATGAGTGAGATTATTAGAAATTCTTTAACCGATAAAAAAACAATTGATAAGAAGAAGCTAAGGATTAATAGTAGAAAATTATATCAATTTGAAAATAGTGGTAAATTACCAAGCTTAGTATATCGTAATCAACCAGAATATTTAAGAAAACCAGTTGGTGATGTTAGTAAGAGAGCTAAAATTATTTATCAATTTGAAACGACATCTCCATATGACTTTTTATCAAGTAAATATAATGGTTCAAAACCATCAAAATCTGATTTAAGTACATTAGAATATTTATTGCTTGATATGAATTTAAAACCTGGAGTTGTAAATGTTTTAGTTGATTATGTGCTTAGAATTAATAATAATAAATTAACTAAAAATTTTATAGAACAAATAGCTAGTCAATGGGCTAAAAGTAAAATAGAAACAGTAGAAGATGCAATGAAACTAGCAGAAGATGAGTATAAATTAAGAAAAAAAGTAAGAACGGTTAAAAATAAAAAAATAGAAGAAAAACCAAGTTGGTTTGATAAGGAATATGAACAAGAAAAAATGAGTGATAAAGAACTAGAAGAAGTAGAAAAATTATTTGAGACAATTTAGGTGGTAAGATGAAAAAATTAAGTGATATTAAAGATATTAAAAAATTAGATAATAAACTAATGGCTCGTTTTAATAAAGCAATTAAAGATGAGGAGTTTAAAAATTTTATTGATGGTTTAGGTGTTAGTTATGAAGAACTATGTAAGTATACATCTATATTAGATGATTCTTTAATAGAATATAGTCATTGTAAAAACTGTAAATCCATTTTAGAATGTAAAAATAAAATAACTGGATATGCTTATTTACCAAAGGTTAAAAATAAAAAAATAGAATTTCAATATCAAATGTGTAAATATAAAAAAGAAATAAATAAAAAAAATAATTATCTTAAAAATATTTATTTCTTTAATATTCCTAGTGAAATAAAGAGTGCTTCAATAAAAGATATTGACAAATCTGATATGAAAAGACTAGATACAATTAAATATATAGCTGAATTTATGAAAAATTATGATAAAAATAAACATCAAAAAGGTTTATATCTTCATGGAACATTTGGTTGTGGTAAAACATATATAATAACGGCTATGTTAAATGAACTAGCAAAAAGAGATGTTAAAAGCGCTATAATATTTTGGCCTGAATATTTAAGAATGTTGAAAACTTTATTTAATGATAACAATGCTTTTAAATTAAAGTATAATATGGTAAAAGAAGTGCCTATTTTACTTATTGATGATATTGGAGCTGAAAATGTAACCGAATGGGGTAGAGATGAAATTCTTTGTTCAATTTTACAGTATCGTATGGATAATGAGCTTCCAACATTCTTTACTTCAAATTTAAATTTAGATGAATTAACAAAACATTTAAGTGTAACAAAAGATAGTGTTTCAAATGTTAAAGCAGAAAGGATAATCCAAAGAATAAAACAACTTACGTATGATAAAGAGATTCTTGGAAAAAATTTGAGGAAGTAGTTTATGAAAGATTTAGATTTATTTTTTGAATATGAAAAAAATGATAGTATATATGAATTTAAAATTAATTATAATAATTTTAAAAAATTAAAGAAAATTTCTATAGAAGATTTATTATATTTGCAAAAATTATATAAAAATTTTCAAAAAGAATTAATTTTAGAAATAAAAACATTAGATGATAATTCTCAAATTGAACAATTAGCAGAACAAATATCTAAAATTAATTTAATTTATAATTATTTGCAAAGAGAATTAAATAGAAAAAAAATATCAATGAAGAAAAAGAATAAACATGAAAATGAAAAAAAAGTTGTTTTAAATAAAAATTATGATATAGTTGAACAAAAAGATAATATTGTGAAAGAAGAATTAGTAGATTTATTTGATAATAATTTATTAGAAAATGTTTCATTAGAAAACATTTTAATAAATTTAGCTAAATATTTAAAGAATGAAGAAATAAATGAAGAATTAGTAGATATATCAAAAGAAATTGGTGAAGTATTAAATGAAAAATTACTCGAAGATGATTTAATGTATGATCAAATTTATCTTGTTTGTGATGCTGTAAAATATAGAATAGCTAAGGAACCAAAAGAAAATAAAGAGCAAAGAAATAAATTAAAACAAATAAAAAAATTATTTGATTCTGTTATAAAAGAATATAACGATAAAACTAATTTAATAAAACATGATTATTTATTTGATATTGTAGATTTCTTTTTATCAAATGAAAAATATTATTTATATTTACAAAAATTGTTACAAGAAATACCTAGAACAGTAAATATACAATATTTAAATGATGCTAAGGAAAAAGAACATATAATATTTCATATTTTAAATGAGTTTATTTATAATTATGATAAAATGTTAACAAATAAAAATTCAAATTATATCAATAAAGATTATTTGAAATCAGTATATCTTTTATTTACCCAAAACTATTTAATAAAATTAACTGAACAAGATAAAAAAAGAATTGATCAAAAACTATTATTATTTGTGAAAGAAGTAAATAATAAATTAACATCATCTAAAAGACAAAATGATGTTAAAGAAGATATAAGAATTATGTATTCTGATAAATTTATGATGTATAGAAAATTATTTGTTCAAAAAGATGTTGATATATTTAAATTAGAAAGACAAATGAATTCACTTTCATATAATTTTAATAGATCAATAAAAGATACCAAAAGAAAAGATTTAACAAATGAAGAAATAATTTTACTTGAAAATGGATTTCATGCATATTCCTTAGAAAATTTAAATGAAAAGATATTATTAAAAATTCATGTTATAGATTTATATAATATTATTGTTGATTATACAACATTAGATAATGAAATTTTTAACCAAACTTTAAAAGGAGAAAAAATAGATCCATTCATTATCAACATTATTGAAATGCAAGAAATGAAATTATTACCAACTATTACATATGAAATTCCTATAGATCAAAATGGCAATTATAAAAAAGAAGATTTTAAATTTTATACAAGTAAAATTAAAATTAAAAATTTATCAAATAAAATTAATGATAATAATTTAATCAATCTTTTAAGACTTTGTAATAAAGAATTAAATAATATAACATTAAATGATATAGATAAATATTTTGAAAATATATTAAATGATTGTGTTGTTAATTATTTTGAAAGTAATAATTTACCATTTATTTATAGTGGTAAAAAGAAAAAAGATCAATTTGAATTTATTGAAATTATGAATAAAATATGTTATTTATTAACAAGAATTGATAAAGATGAATTTAATAAAATTTATAATATAATTAATAGTGATATAGATAGATTTCATTATTCTACAAAACCATTTGATGGAGAATATAATTTATCAATTATGAATCCTGTAGATTATATTGGAATGTTAAATCAAAGACTACTATACGAACTAGTTATGTACAACAAAAATAATTTAAATGAGTATAATAGAGTGATAAAAGATTATCAAAATAAATATGAGGAAATAGTTTCAATATTTAATTATTATCAAGATTATATTGATGTAGATATTTTAAAAGAAAATGCTGGTAAAATTAAAAAAATAAGAAAAATGTTAGTTTAAAATATTGACAAATTATTTATATTTTATTAAAATAAATTTAATGATTTTGATTAGGACAAGATTAATAATTTTTGATTTAGAAGAGAGTTAGTGGTTGGTGTAAACTAATATGATGGTTATTAATTACTACCTATGAGTTGGACTCGAAAGAGATTCCCGGTTAGAAGCCGTTATTTAATTAAGTAAAAATTAGGATGGTACCGTGTTAAAGCACTCCTTTATGAGGGGTGTTTTTTCTTTATTTAGGAGGTTTTTTATGAAAAGACAAAAATTTTGTAAAACAGATATTATATCAGTATATAAGTTTATGGAAAAATGTGGACTTCATTGTGAGCCTAAAGGAAATATTTTTATTTCTCATAAAATAATGATGAATAAATTATATAAAAGGCATGAAAGCTTTGAGCAAGTTATAGTACCTAGTAGGGCTTTTGTTGATTCTATTAGACAAGAGGATGTTATTTCTGGTAAAGTTATTTTTGTTAGGGATGATTATAATAAAGTGATCCCTTATAGAATGCCAATTTATAGTTTACAAATTGAACATAAAACAAAAGAAGAAATGAAAAAAATTAGAGAAAAACTAATAAAAGAACAATTAGAAAAAGAAAAAAGTTCTTTGAAACCTGGTTATATTAATTATTTAATTCGTAGAGAAAATAAAAATGAATTATTAGAAGAAAAAATGGAATCAGAAGAAATTTTCTATGAAATTACAGAAAAAATTGGTAGAGTTAAGAAATTAGAAAAAAGAAAGATAAGATATTAGGAGGATATTATGATAAACATAAAAGAAGATAAAGAATTAAGTGTATTAAATCATAGCTGCGCACATTTAATGGCACAAGCAGTAAAACATTTATATAAAGATGCTAAATTTTGGGTTGGACCAGTTATAGAAGAAGGATTTTATTATGATATTGATTTAGGTGATAAAGTAATAAATGAGGAAGATTTAGAAAAAATTTCTAAGGAAATGAAAAAGATAGCTAAAGATGGTAAAAGAATTTATCGTGAAGAAATTTCAAAAGAAGAAGCACTAGAAAAATTTAAAGATGATCCATATAAAATAGATTTAATTAGTAGAATGGATGAAGAAAATACAGTTATATCTTGTTATACACAAGGTGATTTTACGGATTTATGTCGTGGACCACATGTTGATTCTGTAAAAGAACTTAAACATTTTAAATTATTAAAAGCTAGTGGAGCTTATTTTAAAGGAGACTCTAAAAATAAAATGCTCCAAAGAATTTATGGTATATGTTTTAAAACAGAAGAAGATTTAGAGAATCACTTAAAAGAATTAGAGGAAGCAAAAGAAAGAGATCATCGTAAAATTGGAAAAGATTTAGAAATATTTATGAGTGATGATTTAGTTGGCCGTGGTCTTCCTATGTTTTTACCAAATGGTTATATTATTTGGCAAGAACTTGAAAATTATATTAAAGCAAAAGAAAGAAAATTAAATTATTTGCACGTAATGACTCCATGTGTTGGAAATGTTGAATTATATAAAACGTCTGGTCACTGGGATCATTATAAAGAAAATATGTTTCCTGCTATGGAAGTAGATGGAGAATCATTTGTTTTAAGACCAATGAATTGTCCTCATCATATGATGATTTATGCTAATAAGTTACATTCATATAAAGATTTGCCAATTCGTATTGGAGAAATTGCTCATGATTTTAGATATGAAGCTAGTGGAGCTATTAAAGGAATTGAACGTGGAAGACATTTTTGTCAAAATGACGCTCATCTATTTGTAACTCCAGAACAAATAAAAGATGAATTTAAAAGTGTAGTTGATTTAATATTTGATGTTTATAAAGATTTTAATATAACTGATTATCGTTGTGTTTTATCTCTTAGAGATCCTATGGATAAAGAAAAATACCATCAAGATGATGAGATGTGGAATAAGGCGGAAAATGGTCTTAGAGAAGTATTAAATGAATTAAATATTGAATATACAGAAGAAATTGGTGAAGCAGCTTTTTATGGACCAAAGCTAGATGTTAATGTTAAACCAGCAGTTGGAAATGAATATACATTATCAACATGTCAATTAGATTTTTGCTTACCTTCTAAATTTGATTTAAAATATGTAGATAAAGATGGAAGTAAAAAAACACCAGTTGTATTACATAGAGCTATTCTTGGATCATTAGATAGATTTATGGCGTATATTTTAGAAGAAACAAAAGGATATTTACCAACTTGGTTAGCGCCTATTCAAGTTAATATTATTCCAGTTAATAATAAGTATCATCTAGATTATGCTAGAAAATTAAATGATTTATTTGAAGAAAATAATATTAGAGTTAATTTAGATGATAGAGAAGAAAAATTAGGCTATAAAATGCGTGAATCTGTTATGAAAAAAATCCCATATAATTTAATAATAGGGCAAAATGAAGTTGATAATGAAACTATTTCATTTAGAAAGGCTAGAGAGGAAAATACAACAACATTAAGTATTGATGAATTTATGATATTAATTAAAGATATAATTAAAAATAAAAAATAAAGGGAATTTTAAAATTCCTTTTTTTGTCATATTTGAAATGATTTTTCATAGTCTTAAATAGATAGTACTAGGAGGAGATACAATGATTAATAAAAAAAATATTTGGTTTTTAACTTTATTTAGTTTGATATTAGTATTAAGTGTTTACTATATAACAATGCCATCAGATATGTTATTGACTAATTTTAAGGCTGAGGATTTAAAAAGTGATAAAGAAACTGTTAGTGTTGAGGAAAGTAATGTTATATCAGCTTTAAAGATAGAAGATGAAGAAAATAGACTAGAAGAATTAGATTCTTTAAAATTAATTTTAACCGATTCTAAATCAACTGTTGATGAAAAAAATAAAGCGTTTGATAAAATGAAAAATTTAGATATTAATAAAGGTGAAGAACAAAAATTAGAGGAAAAAATTAAATCCGAATTTAAATTAGAAAGTTTTGTTAAAATAGATGGCAATAATATTAAAATAGTTGTTTCAAGTGAAAATAAAGATACTGATGTTGCTAATAAAATTATGCGTTCAGTTCAAAGTAATTATGAATCAAAGAAATATATTACTGTTGAATTTAAATAGGCATTAATAACTCACAAAAATTAATTTCTCTCATACAATAATATGAAATGACCACCCAACTGAAAGTGAGGGAAACTTGTGAGTAAAAAAATATTAACAAAAAGAGAACATGAAGTTTTTGAATTGCTTATTCAAAATAAAAGTACTACTGAAATTGCTTTAGAACTTGGTATAAGTGAGAAAACAGTTAGAAATCATATTTCTAATTCTATGCAAAAGCTTGGTGTTAAAGGAAGAGCTAGTGCTGTAATTGAACTATTAAAACTAGGAGAATTAACAATATAAATCGCATTATTATGCGATTTTTGAATACAATTAAATAGGTGAATTTTATGTTGAAAAAATTTATTACAAAAAAAATAACTTTGATTATTTTTATATCATTTAGTTTTTGTTTAATATCTATGATACCTGAAAAAGAAGAATTAAATACTAAACAAGAATTAAATTATGTAAGTTATAGTGGTGAAAAAAGTGTTATTTATTTATTAGATGATAACAATTATTTAGCTCGTACAGTAGTAGCGGTATCTAATAATGAAATAGAAGAAAAAGCAAGAGAGTTATTAGAAGTTTTGATAAAAGGTGGTAAGGGTGAAAGTAAAATACCTAATGGTTTTAAATCAATTATATCAAGCGAAACAGAAATTAAAAGTATTGAATATAAAGATGGTATCATAAAAGTAAATTTTTCTAGTGAATTTTTAGATACTAGTATTAAAACAGAAGAAAAAATTGTTGAAGCTATTATATATACTTTAACTAGTATTGAAAATGTAGATAAAGTTATTATTTATGTTGATGGTGATATTTTAACAAAATTACCAAAAACAGGTATCAATTTACCTAGTATATTAGACAAAAGCTATGGTATAAATAAAGAATATGATTTAGAAACATATAAAGATGTTTCTAAAGTTACTATTTTTTATGTTTCTAAATATAATGATAATTATTATTATGTTCCTGTAACTAAATATATAAATGATGATCGTGATAAAATAAAAATAATAGTAGATGAATTAGCGAGTTCTAAATTTTATGATTCTAATTTAATGAGTTTTTTAAATAATAATACTGTTTTATTATCATCTGAGTTAAATGATCAAAGCTTGTCACTTGTTTTTAATCAATATATATTTAGTGACTTAGATACAAAAAATATATTAGAAGAAGTAATTTATACTATAAGTTTATCAATAGACGCTAATTATAATGTCGATGAGGTTATTTTTAATGTTGAAAATGAAGAAATTTATAAAAGTGTTATTAAACTACTTGAAAAATCTTAAAAAGTGTTATATAATTAACTTGTTCGAGTGAGCAAGTCGTCCTCTTAGCTCAGCTGGATAGAGCACACGCCTTCTAAGCGTGCGGTCACAAGTTCGAATCTTGTAGGGGACACCATATTGATATTAACCGTTGATATTCAACGGTTTTTATTTTATTACTAAAAAAGGAATAGAAAACTTGAAAAAACAAAATTAATTTGATAGAATTAAATTGTAAAACAAAATAATAATATTGACTGAGAGGTAAAAAAATTCAAAGTCGGGGGGGGGGTAAAAAACCCTCTTTTTTGTGTGCAAAGGAGTAGATAAAAATGAATAAAAAAATAATAGCAGGTATAATAATAGGATTAGTACTAGGTAGTGTAAGTGTCTATGCCGGAACAAAATTTTATGCAAGTGATGTATCAGTAAATGCTCCAACAGGATCTGGACTAGGAAGTAATGCAACCCTTCAAAATGCCTTAGATGATTTATATAGTAAGCTTTCATATAAAGACGGAACAGCTATATATTATAATCCAAATACAGGAAAAAAGTGTACATCTAGTGAAGCCGTAAGTAAAACAGGAACAAAGAGTGGATGTATGAAATGGTACATATTTGGAGATGGAATAGGACATGAAACAGTAAATATGATATTAGATCATAATACAACAGCACGTGTTTATTGGAGCAAGACAACAGATGAAGTAACGATGACAGAAGCAAGAACAGTTCTAGAAAATGATACAAAAGGGTGGGTAAACATAGCAAGATTCATATCACCATTTGAAGTAGCAACAATAACTGGTAATACTAATTTTAGTGGTTTATATAGTCAAAGATTTTATTTAGATAGTAATAGCCAAAATAAAACAGCTAATTCAAAAGGAGCAAGTAAATATGCTTGGCTTTATGATTATACATATAATTGTACTAGTTCAGGATGTAATACAGAAGATAATAATGTATATAAAACATATAGCGATAATTCTATTTCAGGGTATAATTATGGCTATTGGACAAATGCTAGAGTTGAAGATGTTCGTGGTTTATCTTGGGCAGTTGGTTATGCAGGATATTTATGGGGAGATGGAGTTGATTCTACTGCAACTACTGGTCATAGTGATCGTGGTATTAGACCAGTAATAACAGTCTCAAAATCAATAATAAAATAAAAAAATATAATAATCTTTTATTCAAAAAACAATCATCTTGTAAACATATGTTTGATATGTTATAATCAAATTAGAGGTGATTTAATTGATAGCAGAAGTATTAGTTGAAATAAAAGCTAAAAATATTGATAAAACATTTAGTTATCTAATTCCTACTGATATGAATGTTCAAATTGGTATTCGTGTATTAGTGCCATTTGGTAAACAAAAATTAGAAGGATTTGTTTTAAATGTTACGGATATTAAACCAGATTATAGTTTAAAAGAAATTATTTCTGTTATTGATGAAGAACCTATCTTGAATAAAGAAATGCTTAGAGTAGGAGAATATATTAGCAAAAAAACTTTATGTAATTTAATAAATGCTTATCAAACAATGCTTCCAGCAGCCTTAAAAGCTAAAAATGGTCGAACTATAAATAAAAAAATAGTTAGCTATATAACTTTAAATGATAAAAATTATGAAACAAAAAGTTTGAGTCAAAAAAAGATAATTGATTTATTAAAATTAAAAAAAGAAGTAAAAAAAAGTGAATTAAATAATATTTCTACATCAAGTGTTAAAACGTTATTAAAAAATAAAATTATAAAAGAAGAATTAAAAGAAGAATATAGATTAAAAGATACAGCAGATATAAAAACTGAAAAGCCTGAACTAAATAATAATCAAAAGAATGTTTTAAAACAAATAAATTATAATGTATTTAAACCTTATTTGATTCATGGAGTTACGGGAAGTGGTAAAACAGAAGTTTATATGCATGTAATTGAAAATGTTTTAAAAGAAAAAAAAGAGGCAATAGTTTTAGTTCCAGAAATATCTCTAACTCCTCAATTAGTTAATCTTTTCAAAGGGAGATTTAAAAATAATGTTGCTGTGCTTCATAGTCGCTTGTCAGATGGAGAAAAATATGACGAATGGAGAAAAATTGAAAAAAAAGAAGTATCAATTGTAGTAGGAGCTAGAAGTGCAATATTTGCCCCATTTAAGAATTTAGGAGCAATTATTATAGATGAGGAACATTCACAAACCTATAAACAAGAAAATAATCCTAAGTATAATGCTATTGATATAGCGTTATTTAGAGGAAAAAATTATAATATTCCGGTTATTTTAGGTAGTGCAACACCATCTATTGAAAGTTATACAAGAGCTAAGCTTGGTATATATGAATTGTGTACTATGGATAAAAGAATAAATGATAATTATCCAAAAACTTATTTAATTGACATGGCTTGCGAAATAAAAAAAGGTAATCGTATTATTTCTGAATTACTTGAGAATAAAATAAATGAAAAATTGAATAACGGAGAACAAGTTTTAATTTTATTAAATAGAAGAGGGTATTCAACTGTGACAACTTGTAAAAATTGTGGATATACAGTTAAATGTCCAAATTGTGATATACCACTTGTATATCATAAATCATCAAATACCATGCGTTGTCATTATTGTGGTTATGGACTTGGAAAAGTAAAGATATGTCCAAATTGTAAAAGCAATGATATTAATAATTTCGGATTAGGAACTGAAAAATTAGAGCAATATATTAAAGATAAATTTAAAAATGCAAAAGTTGTTCGTATGGATCAGGATACAACTGCTAATAAAGGTAGTATTGATAAAATTATAAATGATTTTAAAAGTGAAAAATATAATATTTTGATAGGTACTCAAATGATTGCTAAGGGATTAGATTTTCCTAAGGTAACATTAGTAGGGGTTATTAATGGTGATGCCTCTTTAAATATTCCAGATTTCAGAAGCGCTGAAAGAACTTTTCAATTATTAAATCAAGTTGCAGGAAGAGCTGGAAGGAGCAATTTAAGTGGTGAAGTAATTATTCAGGGATTTAATATTGATCATTACAGTATAAAAAAAGCTTGTGATAATGATTATGTTGGATTTTATAATGAGGAATTAAAAATTAGAAAAATTCTTAAATATAGTCCATATTATGATTTATGTTTAATAAAAATAAAGGATAAAGATTATGACACTGCTTTAAAAGAAGCAAATAAAATAGTAAAACATTTTAAAGATAAAAAGCTAAAAGATGTAATTATTCTTGGACCTAGTTCTAGTATTATACCTAGAATTAATAATATTTATAATGTCCAAATTATTCTTAAATATAAGAGTATAAAAAATTTAAGAAAAGAATTAATCTTTATTAATGAATACTATAAAAATTATAAAGTTAATGTTGATATAGATATTAATCCAATAAAACTATAAATTTTTCTTGTAAAAAATAAAAATATTTGCTAAAATAAAAATGTAAATTAAATAATAATATTGACTGAGAGATAAAAAAATTTCAAAGTCGGGGGGGGTAAAAAACCCTTCTTTTTTTATGCAAAGGAGTTATAAGATGAAGAAAGTTTTAAATTTAATAAGAAAAAATATATTTGGAATAATAATAGGATTAGTATTAGGTAGTGTAAGTGTCTATGCTGGAACAAAATTTTATGCAAGTGATGTATCAGTGAAAGCTCCAACAGGGTCAAGCTTAGGAAGTAATGCGACTCTACAAGATTCACTTGATGAATTATATAGTATATCTGACAAATATGATGAATTAAATAAAAAAATAAGCTCATTAGAATCGAAATTAACAGATGTTAAAGATGTTAAAAGTAGTCTTAAAATTAAACCTATGAGTGGAAATGAAAAAATAACAGCAAGCATTAATTACGCATATATGAGAGGAAATGAACTTATTTTATCTGTTTTATTTATGAATTTAAGTGGCTCTAATATAGAAACAGCAAAAGGAATATATTTTACAATTGAATCATCGGATGGTAGTGTATTTTCAGGAACGGGAATAGGGCTTACTGCTGTAAGTTATGGAAGTTTTAATACTTATACGATACCACATGAGTTTCACGTTGATAAAAATGGTATAACTATGATGACTAATTCTATTTGGGGTGATGGAAATGGAACTGGCGCTATGTTTCATTTGATGAAAATAAATTAAAAGTATTGATTAATTTCAATATTTTTTTTATTCGACAAAATATTACATCTATAAGTGCTAGAGTAGGTGACATTTAAGAAAGGAGATTTTGTATGAATAAGGTATACAAATTAGAAAATATATATAAGTTTTATAATAAAACATATGCTTTATCAAAAATTAATTTAGAAATTGACGAAGGAGAGTTAGTAGTTATTTTAGGCCCTAGTGGGAGTGGTAAATCAACTTTATTAAATTTGATAGGAGGTATAGATAAAAGTAGTAAAGGTAAAATATATTTTAAAAATAGTAGAGTTGATAATTTAAATACTATAAAATTAAATAATTATAGAAAAAATAATATTGGATTTGTTTTTCAAAATTATAATTTACTTTCCAATTTAAATGTATATGAAAATATTGAATTAGGAGCTAATATATCAAAAAATCATTTAAATATTACTAAAATTATGGATAAATTAAATTTAACAAAATTAAAAAATAAATATCCATATCAGTTAAGTGGTGGCGAAATGCAAAGAACGGCCATAGCAAGAGCAATAGTAAAAAATCCAAGTGTTCTTTTATGCGATGAACCAACAGGTGCCTTAGATGAAACTAATGGTAAAGAAGTTTTAAAGGTTTTAAAATTTTTAAATGAAGAATATAAAACAACAGTAATTATTGTTACACATAATCCAGCAATTGCTTTAATAAGTGATAAAATCATTAAAATGAATAGTGGTAAAATTGTTGAAATCATAAAAAATGAAGATAAAAAACCAATTTCAGAATTGGGGTGGTCTTAATTTGAAATTATTATTTTTAAATAATTTGAGAAGCTTATTTAAAAACAAGATTGGAATAATAGTTTTAATTTTATTAATAATTATATCTCAAGCTTTATATGCTGCCATTAATTTATCAATAGATAGAACTAAATATAAATATGAAGAATATTTAAAAGAACAAAATGTAGAACAATTAAGTTTTAAAATAAATATCGATTATAAAAATGATGTAACATTAGAAGATATAGAATATTTAGAACAAAAAAATTTAACAAAAGAGGAAAAATTAATTATAGAGGAATATAAAATTAATAAAAATCAAGATGAAGCTTTAATGATAATGCTAGAAAATTTATTAAAAAAATATAATGTTGATATCATTATAGAAAAAAGAAAAATAGATGTTCTTAAAGAAAAATATAATTTTTATTATGAGTTGACAAGAAGCAAAGAAATAAAAGAAAATGGAACTTATATAAAAATAATTCCCCTTGATTTAAATGCGAAAATAAATAAAGTTTATTTAGTTAATGGAAAATTACCTAAAAATGATGGTGAGGTAACAATACTCCCTAATTTTGCTTATAAAAATAATATTAATATTAATGATTATTATAAAGTATTAAATAAAAAATATAAGGTTGTAGGATATACATATGCTCCTGATTATATATATCCAATAATTTCAAATTCAAATCCTATATATGATGTAAAAAGAAATAATATTATTTATATAAATGAACAAGAATATCAAAAAATTAAAGGAATTGAAAGTAAAATTTATTCTATAACTTTTGAAGATGAAAAAAATAAAAAAGATTTTCTTAATGAAAAAATAATAAATATTGATTCTGATTCAAACATTAGAGAAAGTCGTATTAATATGTTAAAAGATGAAATTAAAGGTGATAAGAAGTTTGCTGATAAATTAGTATCATTATTTCTTTTTATAATTTCTTTTATAATGCTTATAGTTATAAAAAAAAGAATTGATATAGAAAAAAAGGAAATAGGAATTATAAAAACATTAGGGTATAATAATTTTAAAATTATATTAAGCTATTTAATTTACTCCATATTAATATCTGTTATTGGTAGTTTACTAGGTTATTTAATTGGGTTAATTTTACATGTACCTTTATATCAAATAAATTTAAATAACTTTGCTATACCTATATCTGATTATTATATTAATTTAAAATATCTATTTAAATTTATGACTCTTTCTGTTGTTTGCTTAAGTACTATTTCTGTTTTATTTGTTGTTTTAACTCTAAATAAGAAAATTATTTCTCTACTTAAAGAAAATGATAATTTAAAAATTAATTTTATATTAAAAATAATTAATTTTTTAACAAATAAGTTACCGTTTAAATATAAATTTAAATATTCATTAGCATTTAAGTCATTATTTAAATTAATAGGAGTATTTATTATAAGTTTTGGAGTTTGTATCCTTATAACTTTGTCTTTAACCTTAATTAATTCAATTGATAATTTACTAGAAAATAGTTTTAAAAATATTAATTATAAATACTCAGTTATAACAAATATAAGTAATAAGAAATATGATGATTCAGATTATGTATTTACAATTTCTACAAATATTGATTTAATAGAACATAGTAATAAAATAAAAAAAATTGATAAAAAAGAAGTAATTATATCTGGAATTGATAAAGATATTAAGTTATTAAAAATAAAAGATGATAAAAATAATGACTTAACTTATAAAATTGAAAAGAATAATGTTGTTATTAGTAAAAATATGGCTGATACAATTAATATAAATAAAAATGATAAAATAATTTTGAATTTAAATAATAGAGAATATAAATTAAATGTTATAGATATTGCTTGTGAAAGTCATAATTTTTCTATTTATATTGATAGGAAATATATAAGTCAGATAATTGGTTTTAATGATAGTGTATATAATGTTTTATATAGTAATAATAATCGTTATAATAATTTAAATAAACTAAGTAAAGAAGAAGTGGATAATATAGTTGATGTTATATCTACAGAAAATTTAAAGAAAAATATGAAGAATAAAATTAAACAATATAATATTACTATTTATATGATTGTTATATCATCGCTTCTTGTTTCTATATTAGTTATAATTTTAATTTCAAATATTATTATTAATGAAAATAAGAAAAATATTTCTCTAATGAAAGTTATTGGATATAAAGAAAAAGATATTAGTGATATTATTTTAAATATTTATACACCCGTTATTGTAATTTCTTATTTTATAGGTGCTAAAGTAACGATAAAAATACTAAAAATAATTATGAAAGATTTATCTAACGATATTGGGTTAATGTTTTCTATAAATATAGATTTAAAAGTTATTTTAATAGGGTTAGGGCTTTTACTTTTTATATATTTTTTAGCACTTACAATATCAAAAAAAAGATTAAGTAAAGTTTCTCTTCATGAAATTTTAAAAGTAGAATGATCTATGGGATAAAAGTTGTATCATCTAAAAACAGATAATTAGTTTTATATTTTAGTTCTCTAACTAATTTAAATAATGCATCATCTTTATTTTTTGCTTCAATCATTATGTCAATGTCTATATTCATGTTTTTAATTTCTTCTATAAAGTTTATAAAATCATTACTATTTACATAGTCGTTATGACTTCTAAAATCCTTTTTTGTATTATTTTTTGGAGATGAAAAATGAATTTTTGGTTTTATATTCCAACTATTAAAGATAATATTGTAATCAATAGAACTTTTATTACATATGAAGTGATGGTAGTCTAGAACAATTGGAATATTTAAAATAGAACTAATTTTTATGCAGTCTTCAATGTTAAAAGTTTTATCATCATTTTCTATTGCTATAATATTTTTTAAATGAATTGGTAGTTTGTTATAGTTATTAACAAATCTTTTTATAGAATTTTCTTTTCCGAGTACAGAACTGCCAACATGTAAAACTAATATCTTATTTTTAACATTTAAATATTTTAATAAATTATAATGATATTCTAATATATTAATTGAGTTTAACACTACTTCTTTTTTAGTGCTATTTAAAACACAAAATTGACTTGGGTGAAAATCAACCCGCATATTATATTTATTAATTTTATCGCCTATTTTTTTAAAATACTTTTTATATTTATTTAAATTAATTAAAACATCATCTTTTGTAGCAAGTGGTATTATGTTAGATGAAATCCTAAAA
This sequence comes from uncultured Bacilli bacterium, assembly GCA_934155005.1. Lineage (GTDB taxonomy): Bacteria > Bacillota_I > Bacilli_A > RF39 > UBA660 > CAJOJO01. The sequence continues at coordinate 18,777 of CAKPGR010000005.1, forward strand.
AAATGAATATTGTTTTTGTAATTATAGTCAATTTGTTTTTCTAATTCCAATAAATTATAAATTATTATACTATCTAATTTATTTAAGTCTTTATCTTTTAAATAATTAGTGTAAGTCATTGTTTTAAAGGCTGTATCTAATGTTTTTGATATACAAGCATATCCTAATCTAATTTTCATAAAATCACCATTATTAGTTTGAACATTTTAATTTGACAAAATACAAAAAATTGTTATAATAATCACTAAAATGTGGGGTATTATTATGAATTCAGATTTAAAAATAATAAAGAAAAAATATGGAGAAAATATGATGAAGTTATGTAGAGAATTATTTCCTACAATACTAGAAAATGATAAAGTACTTTCTAAAATAATGCTTGATAATTTTGAACCATCACATTCATTATATGATGATATTTGTTCCTGTGATGTAGTTGACGATTTTAAAAATTATATTTATAGTTTATTTGAACAAAAAAAGAAAAAAAATTTAGCTTTAAAAACACCAAAAGAATTATTAGAAGAAGCTGGATATAATTTATATGAATGCCATAATGAAGATGAAATACAATCTTTTAAAAAATATTATAGCGAAGGTGAAGATTTATGTACTTTTAGAGGAAATAGATTAAATAGATGTTATGTTTTCTTTGCTGTAAAGAAAGATGTAGATAAAATTAAAAGAGAGGATTTTAAAAATCCTGAAAGGCAAGATTTATATGGAACATCTGTTATTAGTATTCAGTTTACAAAGGATTGTTATCATACATTATCTATAAAAAATAGATATAATCATGTAGTAGAGAATCCAGATGCTACATTTAGTAATAATTTAGATAATATAATACTAGGTTTAACAGAAAGTTTCGAAAAAGAGTATGGGCTTGTTCAAAAAAATAGAAATAATTCTTTTGAACTATTACACTATGTTAGAGCAAATGATGGAAAGTATTATAAATATAATTATGAAATTAATAATATTTATTATTGTACTAACAATACAATTATTGATAATTTTGAAGTTAAGAAATATGAAAAAGATAAGTTTTTAATTTTTGATTATTTCATATTAGATTTAAAAAATAAGAAAATATATTTGTATGATGATTTTAAAGATCCTTTTATTTATGCATTTGATAATACCAAAAAAATAGAAGTAATAAAAGAAAATAGAAATAAAAAGATTATCTTTAAAACAGATCAAGATGATATTGTTATTAAATTAAATGAAGAAAATAAGATGACCGAATATATAAATAATAATATATTAATAGCTGATGATAATTTCTTATTTTATAATCAATATTTATTAGAAATAAATATGCCAAATATTAAAAAAATAGGTAATAGTTTTTTATATAATGATGAATTATTAGAGAAGATAGATGTTTCAAATGTAAAAACAATAGACAATGATTTCTTAAGGGAAAACAGTAAATTAGAAAAAATAAGTCTGTCAAAAGTAAAGGAAATAGGTTATTGCTTTTTAAAAAACAATAATGCATTAAAAGAAATAAGCTTACCAAAAGTAGAAGAAATAGGTGATAATTTTTTAGGTTTCAATAGTACATTAGAAGAAATAAATTTACCAGAGGTAAAGGAAATAGGTGATCACTTTTTATATAACAATAATGCATTAAAAGAAATAAATTTACCAAAAGTAGAAGAAATAGGTGATTTCTTTTTAAGTAACAATAGTACATTAGAAGAAATAAATTTGCCAGAAGTAAAGGAAATAGGTGATTACTTTTTAAATAGCAACAGTACATTAGAAAAAATAAATTTGCCAGAAGTAAAGGAAATAGGTCATGAATTTTTATATAACAATAATGCATTAAAAGAAATAAATTTACCAAAAGTAGAAGAAATAGGTTATTGCTTTTTAAAAAACAATAATGCATTAAAAGAAATAAGCTTGCCAGAAGTAAAGAAAATAGGTTATGAATTTTTAAGAAACAATAATACATTAGAAGAAATAAATTTACCAAAAGTAGAAAAAATAGGTTATTGTTTTTTAAGTAACAATAATACATTAGAAGAAATAAATTTACCAGAGGTAAAGGAAATAGGATATGGATTTTTATATAACAATAATACATTAAAAAAAATAAATTTGCCAAAAGTAGAAGAAATAGGTGATTACTTTTTATATAACAATAATGCATTAGAAGAAATAAATTTGCCAAAAGTAGAAGAAATAGGTAATAGTTTTTTATATAATGATGAATTATTAGAGAAGATAGATGTTTCAAATGTAAAAACAATAGACAATGATTTCTTAAGGGAAAACAGTAAATTAGAAAAAATAAGTCTGTCAAAAGTAAAGGAAATAGGTTATTGCTTTTTAAAAAACAATAATGCATTAAAAGAAATAAGCTTACCAAAAGTAGAAGAAATAGGTGATAATTTTTTAGGTTTCAATAGTACATTAGAAGAAATAAATTTACCAGAGGTAAAGGAAATAGGTGATCACTTTTTATATAACAATAATGCATTAAAAGAAATAAATTTACCAAAAGTAGAAGAAATAGGTGATTTCTTTTTAAGTAACAATAGTACATTAGAAGAAATAAATTTGCCAGAAGTAAAGGAAATAGGTGATTACTTTTTAAATAGCAACAGTACATTAGAAAAAATAAATTTGCCAGAAGTAAAGGAAATAGGTCATGAATTTTTATATAACAATAATGCATTAAAAGAAATAAATTTACCAAAAGTAGAAGAAATAGGTTATTGCTTTTTAAAAAACAATAATGCATTAAAAGAAATAAGCTTGCCAGAAGTAAAGAAAATAGGTTATGAATTTTTAAGAAACAATAATACATTAGAAGAAATAAATTTACCAAAAGTAGAAAAAATAGGTTATTGTTTTTTAAGTAACAATAATACATTAGAAGAAATAAATTTACCAGAGGTAAAGGAAATAGGATATGGATTTTTATATAACAATAATACATTAAAAAAAATAAATTTGCCAGAAGTAAAGGAAATAGGTTATTACTTTTTATATAACAATAATGCATTAGAAGAAATAAATTTGCCAAAAGTAGAAGAAATAGATTCTAATTTTTTAAACCGTTATAGAGGACTGATAGAAACAAATTTACAAGCAAGTAATTGTAATAAACTTAAAAGAATTATAAAAAATATTAGAAGAAAGTAGATATTTATGAAAAAATTAAAAATAGATAAAATAGAAAATTATAATTATTACTTAAAAGAAAAAGATAATACATATATAATTAATATGGAATTTTTTGATATAGATTATAAACCTATATCTGGTGATATTATTTATATGGATGAAAGTTTATTAAAAGAAAAAATATTAAATGTTGGTATCTTTAAAGATTCATATGGTAAAAAAATAATTGATTCAAATGATTTGGATATTATAATTTTAGAATCAAAAAATAAAAGATTTTATTTGAAAAGATTATATGGATAAGAAACATTTGTTTCTTTTTTTATAATTAAAACTAAATATTTTTTAAAAGATAAATAAATTATGTTATAATACTTTTAGAAATAGAGGTATAATTATGGAAAAAATAATATTAGTTGATGGTAATAATCTTCTTTTTAGAAGTTATTTTGCGACTGCTTATACAGGTAATTTTATGAAAAATAGTAAAGGATTTCCTACTAATGCATTATTTGGTTTTACTAATATGATAAATAAAATTATTAGAGAAGAAAATCCAACTTATATTTTAGTTGCTTTTGATAAAGGAAAAACTTTTAGACATGAAAAATATAAAGACTATAAGGGTGGAAGAGAAACAACTCCTGATGAATTAAAACTTCAATTTCCAGTTGCTAAGGAAATACTTACTTATATGGGAATAAAATATTATGAAATAGATAATTATGAAGCTGATGATATAATTGGAACTTTTGCTAACTATTGTGACTCTGACCCTAATTTTATTGGAACAATTATAAGCAGTGATAAAGATTTACTTCAGCTTATTACAGATGATATTGATATAAAACTTTTAAAACAAAAAGATTATATTAGATATAATAAAGAATCTTTTAGAGAAGAATATGGGATAGACCCTATTAACATAATTGATTTAAAAGCTTTAATGGGTGATTCATCTGATAATATACCAGGTGTTAAGGGGATTGGAGAAAAAACTGCTTTGAAACTCTTACAACAATATAAAACATTAGATGGTGTTTATGATCATATAGATGAAATAAAAGGAAAACAAAAAGAAAAATTAATAAGCGACAGGGAAAATGCTTATATGAGTTATTCTCTTGCTACTATTGTAAAAGATGCACCACTTGATATTAATATAAATGATTTAAAATATAAAGAAAAAGATGATGAAAAATTAAATGCTTTATATGAAGATTTAGAATTTTATTCTTTTATAAAAAAGAATAAGCAAACAGAAAATAAGGTTGATTTTAAAATTGTTAAAACATTAGAAGAAGTAAATATATTAGAAAATTCAGCAGGTTATTTAGAAATATTAGGAAGTAACTATCATACATCTCCTATTTTAGGACTTGCTATATATCATCCAAAAAACAGTTTTTTTATTCCATTTGATATATTAAAAAATATTAAAAAAATTAATAACGTTAGAACAACTTATGATTTTAAAAAAATGTATGTTTCCCTAAAATGGAGTGGTATAGATATATCTTATGTAAAAAATGATGTTATGATTTTGGGCTATTTACTTAATTATAATATAAAAAATGATATTGCTTATTTAGCTAATACATTAGGTTATAGTATTCCTTTTTATGATACAATGTATAAAAAATTAAAAACAAAAGAAATATATGAATCTCCATCTATAGAAGAAGTCGCTAAAGCTTCTATTTTAAAAGCTAAATTTATATATGAAAAAACAGATTCTTTACTTAAAGAAATAAATGATAATGATATGAATGAACTATATAATGATATTGAAATGCCTTTATCTCAGGTTCTAGGTGATATGGAATATACAGGGGTTTTTATAAATAGAGAAAAATTAGATGAAATGGGCAAAAAAATCTTAGAAAGATCTAAATGCTTAGAACAAGAAATTTATGAATTAGCAGGACTAGAATTTAATATTTCATCTCCAAAACAATTAGGTGAGGTTTTGTTTGAAAAATTAGAACTTAATCATGGTAAAAAAAATAAAAGTGGATATTCAACTTCTATTGATATTTTAAATAAAATTAAAAATGAGCATCCTATTGTAAGTAAAATAATAGACTATCGTTTTTTAACTAAATTATATACAACATATATAGAAGGATTAAAAAATTATATTTTAGAAGACTCTAAAATTCATACTATTTTTACTCAAACACTAACTAGAACAGGTAGACTTTCTTCAATTGAACCTAATCTACAAAATATACCAATTAGAAATGAATATGGTAAATTAATTAGAAAAGCTTTTTATCCAAGTCATGATTCTGTAATTTTAAGTAGTGACTATTCACAAATAGAACTTCGTATTATGTCACATATGGCTAATATTGACTCTATGATAGATGCTTTTAAAAATAATGTTGATATTCATACAAAAACAGCTAGTGATATTTTTAAAAAAAGTATGGATGAAGTAACTAAGAACGAAAGAAGAATTGCTAAGGCTGTTAATTTTGGGATTATCTATGGTATTAGTAAATATGGATTATCAGAAAACTTAGGCATTAGTCCATATGAAGCAAGTGAATTTATTGAAAACTATTTAAGTGCATATCCCGGAATAAATGAATTTATGGAAAAAACAATAGAAGATGCATATCAAAATGGTTATGTAAAAACAATTATGAATAGAAAAAGAATTATAGAAGAATTAAATAATAAAAATAAAATGATAAAAGCTAGCGGAGAGAGAATTGCTTTAAATACACCAATTCAAGGAACTAGTGCTGATATGATAAAAAAAGCTATGGTTAATATAGATAAAAGATTTAAATGCGAAAAAATAAAGTCAAAAATGATTTTACAAGTACACGATGAATTAGTCTTTGATTGTTTAAAAGAGGAACTAGATATAGTATCTAGAATAGTTAAAGAAGAAATGATTAATGTTATAAAATTAAGTGTACCACTTGATGTTGATATAGAGTATGGAAAAGACTGGTATGAAGCTAAATAAATTATAAAAAAACATAAAAATGTGTTTTTTTTTTAGAATTTATGTGTTATACTATGTATGATAAAAGAATAAAGGGAGAGATTTTTATGGAAAATACAAATAATCTTGTTTTTAATGATGGTAATACTCCTGTTGGAGTAACAATAGAAGAACCAATCAAAGATGAAATTATTGAAGAAATAAAAGAACCAGTTGAACAAAAAATTGAAACTTCATCAGTTCCAACTTCAAGTCAAGTTAATACTTCTAATTTTGATAATTTATTTGATAATTTATATAGTGATGTAGCAGGCGCTAACAACTTTATTTCTAATTTAATTGAGCAAAAGAAAAATGTTGGAATTAGTCAAACTTATTTAGATGAGGAAAAAGCTAAATTAGAAAAAGAAAAAGAAGAATTTAATGTTTATGTGAAAACTCAAAAAGAAAGCATTGAATTAGAAAAACATAAAATTGAAGAATATGAAAAGGCACAAAAGCTAAGATTAGAAAATGAACAACAAGCTTTCAATTCAGAAGTGGCTTCTACTAAAAAAGGATTAGAATTAGAAGCTACTACAAATAGAAATGATAGTGCTAAAAATAAATCTGAAAAAGAACAATTTGAAAAATATAAAATTGCTGAAGAAAATAAAATAAAATTGGCTAATGATAAATTAAAAATGGAACAAGAAGAATTCTCAAAATATAAAAATATAGAAGAAGAAAAGATAGAAGAAGCTAAAAACAAAAATAACTTAGATAGAGAGGCATTAGAAAAAGAAATGAATAATTTTAATGAAAGATTAAGAATTTCTAATGAAACTTTTGAAAAGGAAAAAGCTGAATTTGAGAAATACAAAGAACTTGAAAAAGAAAAATTAGAACTTGAAAGTAAAAAATTATCTGAAAGTTGTGCTAGATTTAAAGATTTAGTAACACAATTTAATTCTGGATTTAATAAATTACCTGGTGAATAATAAATGGAAAATATTACAATGGATTCATTAGATGAATTAATAGATAATGATTTAATTAACGAGAAACCAGAAGAGAAAGAAGAAATGACTTTTGAAAATGATAATTTTGATTTAGAAGAAAAAACTGATGAGACAGAAGAAGTTAGAAATGATTTAGATGAGTTATTAGAAATGACACAAGAAAAAACTGATGAACCTGAACAGGATGAAAGAATGACTTCAATAAAAAAAGTTTTTGAGGCTGCTAATGATAATGTTAAATCAGCAACAGCAATTTTTAATAAATGTGTTGATTTGAAAAACAAATTAGATAAACAAAAAAAAGAATTAGTAGAAATTAAAAGAAAAAATGAAGAAGAATTAAAAGAAAAACAAGAACAATTAGATAAAGACAAAGAAGAAATTAAGAAGAAAGAAATAGAACTTTCGAATGCTAAAACTAAGTTAGAGATGGACAAGAAGAAAGCTTATGAAAAAATAAGAGAAAAAGAAGAAACAACAAAAAAAGAGCTTCTAAAAATGAAAGATGATTTAGATAAACAACAATCTTTAATTGAAAAAACTAAACAAGAAATTTTGTTAGAACAAGAAAAAAATGAAAAAGAGGCTAAAGAATTAGAACAAAACTTAGTTAAGTTTAATGATGTAGTAAAACAATTCACTTCTGGAATAGATGGTTTAATGTAAAAATAATCTTTTTGATTATTTTTTTTAAAGGTGGGATTATATGGTCTATAATAAATTTTACAATTTAGGAATGAAAAATGTGAAAATTTGTTTAATTAGTGATATTCATTTTGATAAAGACTATAATCTTAATATATTTGAAGAAATAATAAAGAATATTAAAGAAAATAAGCCTAATTTTATTTGTATCTCTGGTGATATACTTGATCATGCTGATGTTATTGATTATAAAGATATTATAAACTTGAAAACTTTTATAGTTGATTTAGCGAGTATTTCTAGTGTTATTATCAGTCTTGGTAATCATGATATAACTTCTATTAAGAACGAAAAATGTGATTTTGAAAAAGTAAATAATTGGTTTTTAGAGCTGAATAAGATTGAAAATGTTTATTATTTAAATAATAAATCTTTAATTAGAAATGATTTGTGTTTTACAAGTTATAATCCTTCTTATGAATATTATGGACATAAAGAAGACATAAATTTTTTAATTAATGATATAGACAATAAAATAACTTTAAACAAAAAATATTATAATATCTTACTTTTTCATAGTCCAATAAATATATTAGAAAATAAATTAATAATAAATTCTTCTGAAATAAAAAAGAGTAATCTAATTTTATCTGGGCATATGCATAATGGCTTAATTTTAAATATTTTTGATAAAAAAGGGAATAGAGGAATTATTGGGCCATATTTTAATTTGTTTCCAAAAAATGCAAGAGGTATAATAACAAAGAATATTGAAGGTAGAAATATAAATTTAGTAATAAGTGGTGGTGTTGTTAAAATATCAAATATTAGTTCTAAATTTTTAAGACCGCTTAATAAATTGTTTAAAGTTCATATTGAATATATAAATATTTAACTTGATATAGTTGTATAATCTTTATGATATATAGTGTTAACTTTTCTGAAAACGAAATATAATTATATTTAATATTTAGTATAGATAATTTTTGAAAGATAATTACTTAAATTAATATAAAAATCCTTGTTTCTTAAAAAAAGAGATGAGGTTTTTATATTTTAAAATTGATTTTAATATGTTATAATCAAATAAATAGAAAAGTTGTGATTAATTAATGATTCTAAAAAAATTAATAATTATATTTAGTACAATTTTTATTTTAATTATTACTTTGTATATTTTAAATTATATTCCACATAAGAAATATACTGATGAAGATTTTAATATTGAAACTTATAAAAGTGAAATAGATAAAGATAATGATAGTATTGATGATCAAACAGACATTTTAAATAATGTAAGAAAATATATTGAAACAAAGCCTAAATATAAGAGTAAATATTATAAAACAGGATACCCAAATGATGAATATGGTGTATGTACAGATATTGTTGCATTTGGATTAAAAGATGCTGGGTATGATTTAATGGATTTAGTAAATGAACATATTAAAGCAAATAAAAATTTGTATGATATAGATGTTATAGATAAAAATATTGATTTTAGAAGAGTTCAAAATTTAAAAATTTATTTAGATAATAATGCCATTATTTTGACAAATGATATTAATAAGATAAAAGAGTGGCAGGGTGGAGATATTGTTGTTTTTAAAAATCATATAGGTATAGTATCTAATAAAAGAAATAAAAAAGGTATTCCATTTGTAATACATCATGCCAATTCTTATCAAAGATATTATGAAGAAGATATATTAGAATATCGTAGTGATATTGTAGGTCATTATCGAATAAGTTAAATTAAACTTGATTGTATATTATAATTAATTGTTTTAGAAAGTGAGGAAAATATATGTGTACTGCTGCAACATATAAAACAAAAGATTTTTATTTTGGAAGAACTTTAGATTATGAATTTTCTTTTAAAGAGGAAGTTACAATAACGCCAAGAAATTATGAATTTAAATTTAGAAAAATAGGAAATTTAACAAATCATTATGCAATGATAGGTATGTCATTCATTTCTAATAATTATCCTTTATATTATGATGCTGTAAATGAAAAAGGATTAGCTATTGCAGGTCTTAATTTTGTTGGTAATGCATACTATAGAGAAGAAATAACTGGTAAAGAAAATGTCGCACAATTTGAACTGATTCCATATTTGCTAGGTCAATGTTCTTCAGTAAAAGAAGTAAAAAATTTACTTAATAAAATTAATATTATAAATGAACCATTTAGTAAAGAACTGCCACTTGCTCAGCTACACTGGATTATATCTGACTCAAATGAATCAATTACATTAGAGTCAGTAGAAGAAGGATTAAAAATTTATAATAATCCGGTTGGTGTATTAACAAATAACCCAACTTTTGATAAACAAATGTTTAATTTAAATAATTATAGACATTTATCAATTAAAAATCCAGAAAATACTTTTAATAGTAAATTAAATCTTGATACATATAGTAGAGGTCTAGGTGGACTAGGACTTCCTGGTGATTTATCAAGCATGTCACGTTTTGTTAGAGTAGCATTTGTGAAAATGAATTCATTTTCAAAAGATGGGGAAAGAGAAAGTGTTAGTCAATTCTTTCATATATTAAATTCAGTAGATCAACAAAGAGGATGCTGTAGTTTAGGAGAAGATAAATTTGAAATTACAATATATACTTCTTGTTGTAATACTAATAAGGGAATTTATTATTATACAACATATGATAACCATCAAATTAATGCGATAGATATGCATAAAGAAAATTTAAATGGCAATATGTTAATTCATTATCCATTGCTTGTAGAAGAACATATTAATTTTCAAAATTAAAAAACTCTAGTAGTTTGTCAACATTTTAAAAGATTATCTAAAAAAATAGATAATCTTTTTTGGTATTTCGATTTTATTATATATTCATTATACATTTTTAAAATATTTTCATAAATTAAAATAGAAGAATTGAAATATGATAATTAATTCTGAAAAAAGGAGGGAGTATAAATGAATAATTGCAATGATTATGAGAGAATAAGAAAAAAAATCGAAGAAGAAAGAAAAAAATATAAATTTTGCTATTTACAAGGGCCAACTGGACCAAAAGGTGATAAAGGGGATATTGGAGAAAGAGGAATACCAGGACCGGCTAGTATTGATGTTGGACTTACAGAAACTTTAGAACCATTTGAAAATGCTAAAGTAGAAAATGTTGGAACGAATGAAGATGTTATTTTGAAATTTAAAATACCTAGGGGTAATCAAGGAATAGAAGGAAAAATGGGCCCACAAGGTATTCCTGGTCCTAAGGGAGAAAAAGGTGATATAGGCCCACAAGGAATAAAAGGTGAAAAAGGTGATCAAGGACCATCAACTATTCAAATTGGAAATGTTGAAACAATAGAATCAAATGAAGAAGCTGAGGTTATAAATGTTGGAACACCAGTTGATGTCGTTTTAGATTTTAAAATACCTAAAGGAGAAAAGGGAGATATAGGCCCAAGAGGGGTACCGGGTGAAATAGGAAGGACAGAACATATTGCAATAGATGAAACTGAAACTTTAGACCCAGGAGAGCCGGCACAAGTTACGGATACATTTGAAAATTGGGTCCATCATTTAGCTTTTTCAATTCCAAAAGGCGATAAAGGAGATATTGGAGAAAGAGGTCCACAAGGTCCAGCAGGTCCTCCTGGAACAGAATTTGTATCTTCTTATGGAATTAGATATTTAATGACTGATACACAACTTACTTTACCAGAAGGAACTGATACAGTAATTCCATTGCCTGAAAAAGGAACAGCTTTTCTTACAGAATATCCAGATGGTAATTCAATTAAATTAAAAGAAAATGGAGTATATCTTATTTCTTATTCATTATGTGGGGCGACAAATGAAGATTGTTCTTTAACTATGTCAGTAAGAGCAAATGGATTATTACAGCCCGCCACTAGTATAACTTGTGAATTTCAAGCACAAATAATTAATTGTATGAGTAGTTCAACAATTGTATCACTTAATAAAAATGATCTTATTACATTAAATGTGAAACCTTCTATGGCTGTTAATATAATATTTAATGGAAGTACTAATGCTGTTTTAAATGTTACTAAAATACATTAAGGATGAAAATTTTACCCTTTCTTTGTTATGAATTGATTATTTCAAATTTAATTTATGCTATAAAATATAGCAAAGGAAAGTGATAATATGCAAATAATAAATGATAATATCGTTGTAGTAAATAGTAGTGAAGAATTAAAACAAGTATTAAGTGAAGAAAACAACTATAACTATGTTTATTTAGGTAGTGATATTACGGTAACAAGTGGTTTTATTATAAATAGTAATAAAAGTATGGTAATTATTGATGGAACTTATAATGGTATTAAATATACTTATACAAACAATTTAAGCTTAGAAGAGAATGTTATAAAGGTAAGTAGAACTAATAAAAGAATCATATTAAAAAATATGAATATAATATCTTCTCATAGCTATGGGGTTATATATGTTCCGTCTCATCCAAATTATTCTAATGTAGTAGTAGAATATAATAATATAAATTTTAGTGGAATAGAACTTTCATGCAATTATTATGGAACAACCAAAATTGTTGATTCTGTTATAGACACAAAAGATACTAATAATGTTTCAGCACAAAAGGTATGTGATTCAAATAGAATTATAATTGGAGGAAAAACAACAATTACAAGTAGTTCAAATACAAATCAGGTTTTCTTTTTTAATGATGTTATACCATCTTATGTTAAAATAGTTCCTAATAGTAATGTGAATATTACAACTAATAAAGAATTTATGAATGGAACTAATAGATTAGATTTAATAGTAGGACACGGTTCCGAATTTCTTTTAACAACGGGTAATGGATTTGCAATAACGACAACACATGGGGCTAGAAATGTTTTAGTAGAAGAAATGGCTAATTTTACTTTTATTGAAAAAAGTCATCAAAGAGTTCCAATGTGGAATGTATTTGGAGATTTTATTGTTAAAGAAGGTGCGAGTATTTCAGTAATAAATACATATATGAACACTCCCTCTGATAATTATAATATTTATTTTAAAGGAACAAATCAAAAATTTATATTAGATAATCCAAAATATGTAAATATTTATACAAAAAACGCAAATGTGGTTTATACCAATAATCCTGTTGATTTTTTGTTTAACTTTAGCAGGATTAATATGTGGATATACGCTCTTGATTATACTTCTGCTTGTACACTTGATGATACTCCAGCCTTTTATTGGTATAAAGAAAATACACCAGCTAAAATAACAGGTGTACTAACTAAAGATAGTACTACGGTTGTATCTCATAATTTTACAGATAGTGAATTAAATTCCTTATCAGATATAAATAGTTTTTCTTTTCAAGATAAAAAAATATTAACAGTAGGTTTGCTTAAGATAAATGTTCATCCAATTATAGATTCTATAAATGCTATTTCAGGTCATACTATACCATATGCAAATGTAAAAATAGAATATGACAACAAAATTTTAACAGCAACAGCAGATGAAAATGGTCTTTTTGAAGCAAATATTGATGCTGTTATTCCAAATAATACAAGAGTTAAAATTATATCTTGCTTAAATAGCTGCTTTACGGAAAGAAAAGTAACCGTGCCTTTTATGGGAGAACTAACTCTTTTAAAAGTAACAAAAAATATTCCTTTTAGTATGATACCGACATCCAATAATCCTGTTATTTTGCCTAAAGAAAATGAAACAGTAGTAACAGTAATTGATAGTAGGGTAAATAGTACTGATTGGAAATTATATATCAATTTTACAAATCCAATGATAGAAAGCGCAGGAAAAGTATTAATAGATTCATTATTTTTTAAGAAATTTGATAATGAAGAAATAGCTTTGACAACGAATAAAAAGATGATATATGAATCAAATGATAATGGTGGAACTATAAATGTAAGTAATATTACATTTTCAACCAATAAAGGACTATTTCTAAAGCCTAGTAAAGATTTGCTTGAAGACGAAGATTATTCTACATTGGTAGTTTGGAGTATTGAGATATAATGTTTTTACAAAAAAGAAAATTAATTCATGAAATATGTTGTAAAGGAGTAATTTATGATGAATGACTATATTTATATTAAATTGTGTAGTAATAAAAGTATGTGTTTAAGTAATTTAAAAATTAAACTAATAGATAAATATAATAATGTTGTTTTTGATGGAATAACAGATGATTTTGGGAAAATAAAAATACCTATATGTAATAACGAGGTATACAAATTAATTATATATATTAATTTATTAATTGTTAAAGTACCTTTAATTGCAAGAAAAGATAAGATGTATTGTATAAATGTTAGCACCAATAAAAGAAAAGAACGACTTGTTACATTTTTCTTAAAGGATAAATATTATCCAAATATAAAAATAGAAGGAGGTAATTTGATATTATGGCAAGGCATACAATCCCAATAACAAATGGTAAAGGAAGTATTGAACTTGTTACAGGAACATATAATGCTCAAGCTGTAGCTGGTGGATATGACACATCTACACTTGATCCTAAAAGTGTTACTATTATAGATGGAACAGATACATATGCTTTTACAATAAGTGCAAAAGGAACTTTAACACTTCATGTAACAGATACAGGAGATCCTGATACTGGCGTACAAATTGTAGGAGCTAAATTTATAAGAACTGATAGTACTGGAATGATAGTCGGAAAAGAAATTATAACTGACGGAAATGGAGATGCTATATTTAATAGTGTTCCATTTGCTGAAACGGGAAGTACTGCAATATATTATAAGCAAATATCAGGTGATGGAGGACATACATTTGATGATACTGTTAAGTCAATTATTATGACTAAAGAGTCTGAAACAGTACAAATAATAAATCCAACAGCGCCAGTTAGAAATTTTACATTAATGGATGCAAGTTTTCCTAATATACCAATTATAGATGGTCAAATAATACTTGAAGATAATCAATAAAAACTTATTTTAATATTTGACAGAAATACTAGTGTAGTAAATGTTCATTAAATTGAGTAGTAATACTACTCTTTTAATTTGAATAATAATAATTTAAATTAAATTTTTATTAAAAAATCATTATGGTGGTTCAGAAATAAATCTTTAATTTATTAATAGACATTGGTTATTTAAAATGCTATAATTATTATGTTAGAAAAGAGGTAACTTATGAAAAACGAAGCCATAACAAGAATGACTGATAATTTTGCTAAATGGTATACTGATGTATGTAAAAAAGCAGAATTAATGGACTATTCAAGTGTGAAGGGATTTATTATTTATAGACCATATGGATATGCTATTTGGGAAAATATAAAAAACTATATGGACAAAAAGTTTAAAGAAACAAATCATGAAAATGTTTATATGCCTATGCTTATTCCACAAAGTTTATTAAATAAAGAAAAAGATCATGTTGAAGGTTTTGCTCCTGAATGTGCTGTTGTAACAAAAGGTGGAACAGAAGAATTGGAAGAAAATTTCGTTGTAAGACCAACAAGTGAAACATTATTTTGTGAACATTATGCGAAAATAGTTAATTCTTACCGTGATCTTCCAAAATTATATAATCAATGGTGTAGTGTTGTTAGATGGGAAAAAACAACAAGACCATTTTTACGTGGTTCAGAATTTTTATGGCAAGAAGGTCATACAATTCATGCTAGTAAGGAAGAAGCCATGGAAGAAACTATTAGAATGCTTAATATATATAAAAATACATGTGCTGATTTATTAGCTATTCCTATGATTACAGGTTTAAAAACAGAAAAAGAAAAATTTGCAGGAGCTGAGGCAACATATACAATTGAAACATTAATGCATGATGGTAAGGCACTTCAATCAGGAACAAGTCACTATTTTGGGCAAGGATTTGCAAAAGCTTTTGATATGAAATTTCTAGATAAAGATAATAAAGAAAAATATGTTTATCAAACTTCATGGGGAGCTTCAACTAGATTAATTGGTGCTATTATAATGGTTCATGGTGACGATAATGGGCTTGTTTTACCACCACGTGTTGCTCCAATTCAAGTTAGAATTATTCCAATTAGACAAAACGTGGAAGGGGTTCTTTTAAAGGCACATGAAATAAAAGAACAACTAAAAAGTAAAGGAATTAGAGTTGACATAGACGAGTCGGATAAATCACCTGGATATAAATTCAGTGAGGCTGAGGTTAGAGGAATACCAATTAGAATTGAAATTGGACCTAATGATATTCGCAATAATAAATGTATAATTGCTAAAAGAAATGATTATCAAAAAATCGAAACTGTATTAGATGAAAGTTTATCTGATGTAGTTATAGATTTATTAAATACTATTCATAATGAAATGTATGAAAAAGCATCAAAATATTTAAATGAGCATACAACAAGAGTTAAAAATTATGATGAATTTAAAGATGTTTTAGAAAATAAAACTGGATTTGTAAAAGCGCCTTGGTGTGGTAAGACAGAATGCGAACTTAAAATTAAGGAAGATACTACAGCAACTACTCGTTGTATATCAGATGATGTAGTTTTTGATAGTGATAAATGTATTTGTTGTGGTGAAGACGCAAAACATATAGTTAATTTTGCTAAATCTTATTAAATTCCTTGACAGAAATATTAAAATAAAGATATAATTTTTATTAGGATAGGATGTGAACATATGAAGAAGAAAGGATTTACACTAATAGAGTTACTGGCTGTAATAGTAATACTGGCTATAATATCAGTAATAACAGTGCCAACGATATTAGGAGTAATAGAAAAAGCCAAAAAAGGAGGCTTTGAACAAAGCGTAAAAGGAATAATAGGAACAGCTGGAATATATTATGCTAATAATTTAGATAGTATAGGTGAAAATGATAGTATAGTATTCATATGTAATGGTAAAACATGTGAAGATAAAAATGGCAATAAACTAGATTTTAAAGGATCTGTTCCAACAAGTGGACAAATAGTTTTAAATGGTAAACAAGAAGTCAATGTATTATCATTAAAAATGGATGGCTATTGTGCTAGTGGTACAAGCAATAATTTACAAATAGCCAAAGATTGTAAAGATATAGATTTAACTCCACCAGAGTTAGAACTAGGAAGTGCACAAACAACGACAAAAAGTATAATAGTACCAATATTAAAAAATGAAGATCCAGATTCTGGAATAATTAATACAACATGTGTCTATGGAAAAGATACAAATTATGGGTCTAAAGGAACTATTCAAGGTAGTAGTTGTGTAATAAATAATTTAAAACCAAACACAACATATTATTATAAAATAGAAACAGAAAATGGAAGAAATCAAAAAGTAAATAAAACAGGTAAAGCAACTACATCATCATTTGGAAATATAGAGATAACATCAAATTCAAGTGATTGGGCAACAAGTAAAACAGTAACAATTACAAGTTCAAGTAAAGAACAAGTAGAATATAGAGTTGTTCATAAAACGAGTGATGGCTATGAAGTAAAACAAGACTGGACAAATTACAGTAAAGCATTAACAATAAATTGGATGAGCACACCAAGTAATCCAACTATGGTTTATGCAAGACTATATGATGGTGAAAATTATAGTGATGAAGCTACTTTAACAATTACTAAGATAGATACATCTGCTCCAAGTGCAAGCTTACTTGCTAGGGCAGTAAATACAAAGACAGTTACTTTAACGGCAACATGTACTGATAATGAGTCAGGAATATCTAAGTATGAATATAGTAAAGATAATGGATCTTCTTGGGACAAAGGAACAAATGGAAGCTATACATATTCAGGACTTAAAACAGGTGCAAGTTATAACTTCAAAGTAAGATGTACAAATGGTGCAGGAACAGTAACAACATCAAATGCTGTAAGTGGAACAACAACAAGTTTTGCCGGAATAACAATAACTCCAAGTTCAAGTAATTGGACAACAAGTAAAACAGTAACAATTACAGGATCAACTGCTGATGCTAAATTACAATATAGAATATTAAGCGGAAGTACAGTAAAACAAGATTGGGCAGAGTACACAAAAGCATTAACAATAGATTGGATGAGTACACCAAGTAATCCAACAGTAATTTATGCAAGATTCTATGATGGAACGAACTATAGTGATGAAGAAACATTTACAATCACTAAGATAGATACATCTGCTCCAAGTGCAAGTTTACTTGCTAACGCAATAAATACAAAAACAGTAACTTTAACAGCAACATGTGCGGATAATGAATCAGGAATATCTAAGTATGAATATAGTAAAGATAATGGTTCTTCTTGGGATAAAGGAACAAGTGGAAGCTATACATATTCAGGACTTAAAACAGGTGCAAGTTATAACTTTAAAGTAAGATGTACAAATGGTGCAGGAACAGTAACAACATCAAATTCTGTAAGCGGAACAACAACAAGTTTTACTGGAATAAAAATAACTCCAAGTTCAAGTAATTGGACAACAAGTAAAACAGTAACAATTACAGGATCAACTGCTGATGCTAAATTACAATATAGAATATTAAGCGGAAGTACAGTAAAACAAGATTGGGCAGAGTACACAAAAGCATTAACAATAGATTGGATGAGTACACCAAGTAATCCAACAGTAATTTATGCAAGATTCTATGATGGAACGAACTACAGTGATGAAGAAACATTTACAATCACTAAGATAGATACAACAGCACCAAGTTTAACTTTGGGAGCTGCAACTAAAACAACAAAGAAAATAACAATTCCATTCTCAGCTAGTGATAGTGAGTCAGGAATAGCAAGTACATCTTGTGTTTATGGAACAAGCACAAGTTATGGAAGTACTGGTACAGTAAGTGGTAATACATGTGTTATAAATGGAGATAGTGGTAAGACTTATTATTATAAAATAACAACAAAAAATAATTCTGGAATGTCAACATCAAAAACAGATAGTACGACACTTGGAACTGCTAATATAAGTGTAAGTCTAACTCAAACACCAACAGGAACAACATATGCACAAAGTAAGACATTAAAAATTACTTATGCAGCAAATAATGTATCAAAACCAAGTTATTATTTAAAAACAACAATTGCAGCAACATCAGATATTAATGCATATAGTTGTGGAACAAGTACTGATCCAGGAACATGTAGTTCGACAGCTGTAACAAGTTTAGCTGCAAATACATGGTACAAAGTATCTGGTAATGCAAGTGTAACATTTAAGGCAAATGGTTCATTATATTCAAGAATTAATGATGGTGAATCGTATGTAGTTACAGATACACAAACTATTACAAAAATAGATACAACAAAACCAACATTGACATTAGGTCAAATAACAAAAACAACAAAAAAAATAACAATTCCATTTACAGCTAGTGATGCTGAATCAGGAATAACAGGAACAACATGTGAATATGGAACAAGTACAAGTTACGGAAGTAAAGGTACAGTAAGTGGAAACACATGTGTTATAAATGGCGAAAGTGGTAAGATATATTACTATAAAGTTGTAACAACAAATGGATCTGGATTAACAGCAACACAAACAGGAAATACAGTTACTGGAAATACAGGAATTAGCTTTAACTTAACTCAAACACCAACAAGTACAACATATGCACAAAGCAAAGTAGCTAATATATCATTTACAACAAATAATGTAACAAGTCCAACATACTACATTAAAACAACTGTTACATCAACATCAGATATTAACGCATATAGTTGTGGAACAAGTACTGATCCAGGAACATGTAGTACAACAGCTGTAACAAGCTTAGCTGCAAATACATGGTATAAAGTAGCTGGAAATACCAAAGTAACATTTAAAACAAATGGAACACTTTATGCAAGAATTAATGATGGAATAGAATATTCATCAGCAGAATCATTAACAATATCTAAGATTGATACAACAAAACCATCTATTGCATTAGGTACAATTACAAGAACAACAAAGAAAATAACAATACCATTTACAGCTGCTGATAATGATTCAGGAATTACAAGTACATCTTGTGTTTATGGAACAAGTACAAGTTATGGAAGTACTGGTACAGTAAGTGGAAGTGCTCCAAGTTATAGTTGTGTTATAAATGGTGAAAGTGGTAAAACATATTACTACAAAATAACAGCAACAAATGGCTCTGGATTAACAGAAACTTATACAAGCAATACAGTAATAGGTTCAACTAGCGTAGAATTTGGTATTACTCAAACACCAACAGGAACAACATATGCACAAAATAAAGTTGTAAAAGTAACATTTAATTCAAGCAATGTAACAAAACCAACATATTATGTAAAAACAACAGTAGCAACAACAAGCAGTGTAAATGCGTATAGTTGTGGAACAAGTACAAATCCAGGAACATGTAGTACAACAGCTGTAACAAGTTTAGCTGCAAATACATGGTATAAAGTAAGTGGAACAACAAATATAACATTTAAAGCAAATGGAACTGTATATGGATTAATTCATGATGGTTCAGAATATGCAACTTCATCATCACAAACAATAACTAAGATTGATACAACAGCTCCAACAGCATCTCTTGCAACAGCAAGTGCTACAACAACATCAATGAGTTTAACAGCAACATGTGCGGATAATGAGTCAGGAATAACTAAGTATGAATTTAGTAAAGATGGTGGAACAAATTGGACAAATAATGGAACAAAAGCTGGTTATACATATACAGGTTTAACAACAGGTTCTAAATATACGTTCAAAGTAAGATGTACAAATGGGTCAGGATTACAAACTACTGCTGCAAAAGAAACAACTCTTACAAAACCAACAATTACATTTACAGAAGATCCATCAGCAGGTTCTTATGCAATGAAAAAAGCTGTTACAGTAACATTTAATAAACAAGTGGTAACAAATCCAACATATTATATTAAAACAAGTGTTGCTACAACAATAAATGAAAATGTCTATAGTTGTGGAACAAGTACAAATCCAGGAACATGTAGTACAACAGCTGTAACAAGTTTAGCTGCAAATACATGGTATAAAGTAAGTGCTAAACCAATAGTAACATTATTAGATAATGGAACAGTATATGCATTAATTTATGATGGAAGTTCATATTTAACTGCTGAAACTAGAACAATTACGACAATAATTAAAAGAGCAGATCAAATTTACTACAATAATAGTACTTATACAAATGGTACTGATATAACAGTTCAAGCAGCAATTGAAGATTTATATAAAAGATTATCAAAATAGTAGTAATTATCAATGAAGAGTTTTCTCTTCTTTGATAATTAATATAGAATTAGAAAGAAGGAAATAAAATGAAAAAGAATCTATTAATAGCAATGTCTATGGTACTAGCATTAACGCTAGCTACAGGATGTGGATGCACAAAAAGTAAAAAAAATGAAAAAGAAGAAGTAAAAGTAAATACAGAAAAAGAAGTAATCAAAGATCAAACAGTAGATGGACTTGAATTAACTAATACATCATTAGTAACAACAGATGGAATTTCAAAATTAACAACATTAGTTTCAAATAATACAAGTAGTGATTATGAATTAAATGAATTTACAATTATAATTAAAGATGCTAATGGAGAAGAAATTGTTAGAATTCCAGGATATGTAGGTTCAACAATTAAAGCTGGTGAATCAAAAACAATTAATAGTAGTGTAGATATCGATTTAAGTAAAGCAAAAAGTGTAGAATACGAAGTTGTTAAATAATAAAAAAAGCAAATTATAATTTGCTTTTTTTTGAAATAATTAATTATCTTTTTAATATATGTCTTATAGAAAATGTATTTTTATAGATAAAATATAAAGAATTATTAGTGATTAATTCTAAATCCCCAATGTATTCAATACATTTAGCATTAAAACCTAATTTAAATTCATTTAACCCTTTATATTTATTTTTTTCTAGTATTGGATTTGTCATTCCTCCTAGATTAAATTTTTTTAATCCCATTTTAGAATATCTTTCAATTAATTTCCAAATCAATAAATGTTTAGAATTGAATTCTTTATATTTAGAATCAAATCCATCCATTAGAACGTAAGCCTCATCATTATTTTTAACTACTAAAATAGAAGATGTAATAATTCCATTTGGATAATTTTTTAAATAGTTAGTTGCTTTAATTAATTCATTTTTATATTCAATTAATAATTTGTCATTATACATTTTTTTATCAATAATTTTTTCATTATTAATTTTATTTAACATTTTGTTTAATTTAGAACAATTATTTTCTTGTTGGTGATATTTTTTAGTAATATATTTTAAATACTTATTAGTATCTAACTTTGTAAAGAAGAATTCTATATTATTACCTTTTTTAAAATATTTATAACAGTCTTTAAAATAATTTAAGTCTCTAGGATATTTGTTAGCAGTTTGTAAATATAAATATTCAAGATTTTTATCTGTTCCTTTGTATACTTTAATCCCTCTTTTTTCGGCTGATCTAATTTTAGTTTTATATTTTTTTGTTATATTATTAAATAACATATAATATGGTAAATCTAAATCAATTACTGCTTCATATCTAGGTTTTAAAGCTTCAAAGTAATAATTAAAACCAAAGTGATAATAATCTAATCTTTTTAAATTATCAAATATTTTATTAAAATAATTATTTTCACTTATAATATTATACTTTGTATCATATATATTTTTTATAATCATGGGACTTAATTTTATAGCAATGATATTTTTTTTCCCTAAGTATTTTTTTAAAAGGTTAGTAAATGTTTCAACTAAGAAGTCATTATTATAATCGATTAAAAATCCTCTTGGTGCATAAGCATATTTAAAATTGTCTTTCTTTTCAATTAAAATAAGGGTTGTAGCAATTATATTATCATTTTCATCAATCATTCCTAAGAAAGAAACTTCAAATTTTTGATTGTTCATTACAAACCCATATTCAGGTGTTTGATATAAAGATTTTAAATTATAATTTAAATTAAAATTTCTAAATTCATCTGCTGTTAATTCCTTAATATACATAAAATCAACTCCTTAACTAAATTATTTAATTATAACATATTTTATTATAAAAAACAAATTGTAAAAATTTGTGTATTGTAATATAATTATCATTATAGAGGTGATTTGATATGTATGAAAATAAAAAGATATTTATTTTAGGAATGGCAAGAAGTGGCTATGAATGTGCGAAAATGTTATTAGATCATAATAATACAATTTTAATAACTGATCAAAAAGAACAAGATAAAGAAAAAGTCTTAGAACTACAAGAAAAAGGTGCTAAAATAATTATTTCAAATGATCCAATAGATTTATTAGATGAATCTTATGATGTTTTAATTAAAAATCCTGGAATAAAATATAATCATCCTGTTGTTTTAAAAGCAAGAAGTTTAAATATTGAGGTTATAAATGAATTAGAAGCAGCATACCAATTTTTTCCAAAAGTTAAAATAATTGGTGTTACAGGTTCTAATGGTAAAACTACAACGGTAACTCTTATTAATGAAATGTTAAAATATGAATTAGATAACGTTTATTTATGTGGTAATATAGGATATCCAGTATCTAGTATAGTTAATAAATTAAAAGAAAATGATATATTAGTTATTGAAATTTCTGATCATCAATTATGTGATATGTATAAATTTAAAACGGATATAAGTGTTTTAACAAACATAAGTGAGACACATATTGATTTTCATGATTCATATGAAAAATATAAACAAATGAAAAAACGTATTTTTAATAATCATACAGAAAATGATATTGCTATATTAAATTATAGTAACGATGAAGTTATGAATTTAACAAAAGATATTAAATCAAAAAAATTATATTTCACAAGCAAAGATTGTTATATAAAAGATGAAGCAATATATTATAATGATGAAAAAGTCATCGATTTAAATAGAATCAAAATAAAAGGAAATCATAATTATGAAAATATTATGGCTGCTATTTTAGTAGTAAAACAATTTGGTATTAAAAATGATTCCATCATATCTGTTTTAGAAAACTTTAATGGTGTAGAACATCGTATTGAATATGTTTGCAATATAAATAATAGATTATTTTATAATGATTCTAAATCTACTAACAATAAAGCAACAATGACAGCACTTTCTTCATTTAATAATGATACATTATTAATAATGGGGGGATTAGATAGAAATATACCTTTTGATGACTTAGTGCCATATATGAAAAATGTTAAATTAATAACTTGTTATGGTGAAACAAAGGATAAAATAGAAGATTTAGCTATTAAAAATAATATTCCATGTCATAAATTTGAAAATTTAAAAGAAGCAACTATTTATGCTTATAATAATAGTAAAGAAAATGATGTAATTCTATTATCGCCAGCATGTGCTTCATGGGATCAATATAAATGTTTTGAAGATAGAGGCAACGAATTTAAAAAAGTTGTTGAAAGTTTAAAATAGGATAAAATATCCTATTTTTTATTGCAAACATATGTTTGATGTGTTAAAATTGAATTATAAATTAGGTTTAGAAAAACTTAAAAATTTAAATTTAGTTTACTAAAATTTGCGAATATATATGTTATAATATTTAAGAAGAAAGTAAATAATATATATGTATAATGGAGGGTTTTATGAATGAAATAAAAATCGTGATAGATAAATATTTAAAAAAAAAGATTGACAATTCAACATTAATACAGATGTATTATGAAGTAGGATGTATAATTAAGGATAACGACCTTAATTTAACAGAACTAGAACTTTTTTTAAAACACACATATGGTTTAGTTATAGCATTTACAAAAAGAAATCTATTAAATATGGTAAAACTTAGTAATCAAGATACAAATACTATTTCTAAATTAAAAAAAATAACTTGGAAAAATTGTTTGGTTTTATTAAATGGTCATTTAGATTTAATAGATTTAGTTATCGAGTATAATCCAACAAAACAGGAATTATTAAATTATATTAAAGAAAATAAAATATTTGTTAAAAATGAATTTTTAGAACATGACGATACATTAGAAGAAATGATTGAACTTAGTAAGATGTATGATTAGGAGGTATTTATGACAGAACATATTGAAGCTAAAAAAAATGAAATTGCAAAAACCGTAATTATGCCAGGAGATCCACTTAGAGTGAAGATGATTGCAACTAGATATTTGAGTGACTATAAATTAGTAAATCAAGTAAGAGGTATATTAGCCTATACAGGAAAATATAAGGGTAAAGAAGTAACAATTATGGCAAGTGGTATGGGAATGCCAAGTATTGGAATTTATTCATATGAATTATTTAAATTTTATGATGTTGATACAATTATTAGAGTAGGTACATGTGGAGCTTATAGCCCAGATTTAAATTTATATGATACTGTTTTAGAAACAGAAGCATACAGTGATTCTAATTATGCTTATAATCAAAATGGAGCAACCTATGATACAATAAATTCAAATGAGGAATTAAATGAGAAAATAAAAAAGACAGCTCTTAAAATAAATATCAATTTAATAACAGGTAAAATTCATTCATCAGATGTATTTTATAAAGAAAATGATAATTTTAAAGAATTATATAAGCATAAAAATTGCCTTGGTGTTGAGATGGAATCATTTGCATTGTTTCATAATGCTAAAATATTAAATAAAAAAGCAACATGTTTACTTACTATTTCTAATAATTTAGCAAATGGTAGTACAACTTCGTCTTTAGAAAGACAAAATGCTTTTACTGATATGATTGTTCTTGCATTAGAATCAATATAAAAGGAGGAAAAATGAAATATAAAAAAATTAAAATTGGAAATTATCATGTTCATTTAATTAAAACAGATAAATTTAAAACAGTAACACTTAAAATCAATTTAAAAAGAAAAGTAAATAAAAAAGAAATAACAATTAGAAGGCTACTTTTAGAAACAATTTTACAGTCTAGTAGAAAATATCCAACAAATCGAATTTTAGAAATGGAATCAGAGGATTTATATGCACTCGCTATTAATGGTAAAAATTATATTTCAGGTTCTTATGATGTTATATCTTTGACTGAAACTTTTTTAAATGAAAAATATACAGAAGAGGGGATGAATAAAAGGTCAATAGAATTTTTGCTTCAAATTTTGTTAAGCCCTAATATTAAAGATAATATGTTTGATATGTATAGTTTTGATTTAGCAAAAAGATTACTTAAAGATAATATAAATTCTTTTAAAGAATATCCTGATTCTTATAGTGTTAAAAAAATGATGGAACATTTTGATAAAAAAAGTCCAATTGCTTACTATAATACTGGTTATATTAAAGATTTAAAAAAAATAACTTCAGAAGATATGGTTGATTATTATAAAAAAATAATGAAGGAAGATATAGTAGATGTTTTTGTAGTTGGTGATCTTGATGAAGATTTTGTAAAAAACATATTTGCAGAAGAATTTAGTGTTGGTGGTTCTATGACTTCTGAATCACATTTTATTTTAAATAATAAGATAAGAAAAAAAGAACAAGTTATTATTGAAAAAGAAAAATTAAATCAAAGTAAATTAGTTATAGGATGTAATTTTGATAATATTACAGATTTTGAACTTAGATATGTTCTTAATATTTTGTGTTTTATTTTAGGCGGTAGTGGTGATTCTATGTTATTTTCAGAAGTTAGAGAAAAACATTCTTTATGTTATAGTATTTCATCTACATATAACTTAACAAGTGGGATTTTAATAATAAAGGCTGGAATTGATGCTAAAAATTTTGAAAAAACATTAGAATTAATAAAACAAGAGATAGAAAAAATGAAAAATGGACAATTTTCGGATTCTGATATTTTAAAAGCACAAATAATATATAAAAATAGTTGTGCTGAAATAACTGATTCTCCTGATAGTATAATTAATACTTATTTGTCACATGAATATTTAAATAGTGATTTATTAGATGAAAAAGTTGCTAAAATAAATAGTGTAACTAAGAAAGATGTTACTCAGTTAATAAATAAAATGCATTTAAACACAATATATATGTTAGAAGGTGATTTAAATTAAAAGAAAATTTAATAAATTAGATTTGGATTTATATTCTTTTAAACTACAAAATGGTTTAGAAGTTTATATTGTACCTAAGAAAAATGTAAATAATATATATGCTACACTTAATGTTAAATATGGAAGTGTTGATTTAAATTTTAAATTAAATGGTAAGACTATAAATAGTAAGACAGGTATAGCGCATTTTTTAGAGCATAAGATGTTTGAACAAAAAAATGGCGAAGATCCTTTTCAAATTTTTGATAAAAATGGAGCCATGGCAAATGCAATGACTTCTAATTATAAAACTAGTTATATTTTTTCTGGGCCAACTGATTTTGAAGAAAATATTAATTTACTTTTAGATTTTGTTTTAGAGCCATACTTTACTGATGATAATGTAGAAAAAGAAAAAGGGATTATAATTCAAGAAATGAAAATGTATGAAGATGTACCATATAGAGTTGGATATAATCTATGTTTAAAAAACAGTTTTGTTAAACATCCTATTAGAATACCCACTATTGGTGATTTTGAAAATGTAAATAGTATAACTAAGGAAAATTTATATGATTGTTATAATGCATTTTATAATCCTAATAATATGTTTTTAGTTATAACTGGTAATGTAGATCCTAAAAAAACTATTGAAATAATTAAAAAGAATCAAGAAACAAAGAAAGTTAAAAATAATAAAGTAGAAAGAATTCCTGTTTCAGAACCAGATAGGGTTTATAAGAAAAAGGAAATTAAATATATGAATGTTTCGATTCCAAAAGTTTATTTTTCTTATAAAGTAAATATAAGTAGTATAGATATGGAACGAAGAATAATAGAAAAATATTTAGCAATTTATTTATATTCGCTATATGGTTCTGTATCTGATTTTAAAGAAGAAATAGAAAAAGAAAAAATATCTAATACTGATGTTGATATTATGATTACTAAGACAGATAAACATTTATTAATTACTTTTATAGCTGAAACTAAAAAAGTAAATAAAATGATTTCTAAGATTAAAGAATATATGGGAAGTGACATAACACAAGTTGAATTTAATAGAAAAAAGAAAACACTTTTAAGTTCTAATATTTATTTGACAGATAATATATTTAGTATCAACAATAGAATTGTTAATGATGTTTTAGAAACAGGAGACGCTATTGTTGATATATATAATGAAAATGATAATTTAAAATATGAAGAATTGGAAAAAATGTTAAAACAACTTAAATTTAAGGAAACATCTACAATTATTATAAAAAATGATAAGAAAAAGGCTTAAAATTTAAAAATTTAAGTCTTTTTTTAAATAATTTATAAATTTTTGATATTTTGAAAAAAGAGATATTTATGATAAAATGTAATTGCTTGTGAGGTAATTATATGGAAATAAATGTATTAGCTTTAGCTTATTTAGGAGATAGTATATATGATTTTTTTATTAGAAGATATTTAATTTCTAATAAAATAGTCAAAGTCAAAGATTTACAAAAAGAAAGTATAAAATATGTTAGCGCAAATAATCAAGCTAAGTTTTTAAAACAAATGATTGCTGAGGATTTTTTAACTTTAAAAGAATTAGAAATTGTAAAAAGAGCTAGAAATCATAAAAGCAGAAAAAGTAAAAGTACCGATATTATAACTTATAAATATTCAACAGCGTTAGAAGCTTTAATAGGTTATTTATATTATCAAAATAATTTTGATAGAATAAAAGAAATAATGAACTTTATATGTATAGGAGATGAATAATTATGTTAATATATGGAAAAAATGTTTGCAAAGAAGCTATTAAAAATAAACAAAAAATTAAAAATATTTATGTAACTAAAAATTTTAATGAAGATTTTATTAAAAACTTACATGTTCATTATTTAGAAAAATATGAAATGGATAAAAAAGTTGATGGACTTCATCAAGGAATTATTATGGAAGTTGATGATTTTAAATATGATAAAATAGATTCCTTATTTAATTCTGATAATAATTTAGTAGTTATTTTAGATCATTTAGAAGATCCACATAATTTTGGAGCTATTATAAGGACTTGTGAAGCAGCAGGTGTTAAAGCTATTATAATTCCAAAAGATAGAAGTGTAAGTGTAAATGCAACAGTTGTTAAAGTTAGTACAGGAGCCATTAGTGATATTTCTATTATTCAGGTTACTAATTTAAGTCAAACTATTGAATTATTAAAAAAACATGGTTATTGGATTGTTGGAACTGACATGACTGGTGAGTCATATGATAAGATTGATTATAAAGGTAATACAGTTATTATAATTGGAAATGAAGGAAAAGGGATGGGAACAAACATTAAAAATAATTGTGATTTTATAGCAACTATACCTATGAATGGCAAAACTAATAGTTTAAATGCTAGTGTAGCAGCAGGAATAATTATTTTTGAAGCAGTCAAAAATAGAAGGAGCTGATAGCTTGGAATATAAAGATTATAATGATTTTGAATTATTAAATTATATATATGAGGATAATGAGGAAGCAAAAGATATCATTTTAAAAAAATATGATCCTTTAATATATAGTAAGGCTAAAAATTTTGAAAAATATATTATAAATAGAGGATATGATTTAAATGATTTAATTCAAGAAGGAAGACTTGGATTAATTAACGCTATTGAAAATTTTAGTGGTGAGAAAAAAGCAACATTTTATACATATGCTAATGTTTGCATTGAAAGAACAATGCTTACTATTGTCAAAAAAGCTAATCGAACAAAACATAAGGTTTTAAATGAATCCATTTCTATTGATGATGAAAATAAATTTAAAGATATTAGTTCTGGATATATGAAATTTATTGATAATAATCCAGAAGAAAAGTTAATTTCAAACGAATCTATTGAAGAATTAACAAATATAGCAAGAGAAAATTTAACTGATTTTGAAATGAATGTTTTAGATTTAAAAATAAGTGGATTTGAATATTCAGAGATAGCTGATATTTTAGATAAAGATATAAAAGCTGTAGATAATGCTACTCAGCGAATTAGAAAAAAATTGAATACTATAATAAAAGAGGGTTTATAGCCCTCTTTATTATGTGAACACTGCGATGTATTCCTTTAAATTATGAATAAAAAAATATAAATTATTCATTAATACATAATTTTTTCTAATATTTCTAATTTTATAGTTTTATTATTTAATTCATCTTTAATAATTTCAAATTTTTTAGTTGGAATTATAATTATATATTCTAAATTGGTTTTAAAAGTTTTACTTATAATAAAATTTTCATCAATAATTCGATTTATAGTTTTACTATTATCATAAGAAAATTCTATTTTAATTTTGAAAGACTCTTCTAGAATCTTGGTTTTAGTTATAGCAAGTGTATCAACAACGCTCTTAGTATAAGCTCTAACTAATCCACCAGCTCCTAATTTTATACCACCAAAATATCTAACTACAACACATAAAATATGATTTAATTCATTCTTTTCTAAAACATTTAAAATAGGCATACCAGCTGTTTTACTTGGCTCAGAATCATCATTATATCTTTTAACATTATCAAGAATATAAGCAAAACAATAGTGCGTAGCGTCTTTATATATTTTTTTTAAATCATTTATTTTTTGATTTATCTCATCTAAATTATCGACTTTAAAAAGATAACAGTAAAATTTTGATTTTTTAATTTCTATTTTATTATTAGTATCATTACATATTGTTTTCATTATTTTTAGTTCCCTTCATAAATAGTTTATCAAAAAAACTAAAATATTAAAATAATAATTGAAATAAAATAATTTTTTTTGTATAATAGGCAACTAAAGGGGTGGATTTTATGGATATTTTTGAATATTTTAATTGTTATGATAAAGAACTCATTTTGTTGACTATGGACATTTTAAATAACAATGAAATAAAAAAAGCATTTTATAAAACTTGGGGAGAAAATTATGATAAAGTAATTGATGATAATCTTTATGATACAACTTTCCTAAATTATACTGATGAATTTAAAAAAACATTGAATAAGGTAATTATATTTAAAAATATTGGTTTTCAAAATGTTGATATTAAAAATATTTTAAATTCTTATCAATATAATATATATAGAAAAATTGTTCCAGATGATAGATATATAAATTTACTTTTAAAAGCAAACAGGTTAAATTTAGAAAATTTAACAGAAGAAGAAAAAAATATTTTGATATATTATTATGGAATAAATTCTAAAAAAATGAGTATGGATGAAATTTCTAATATGTTAAATGTTAAGAAATTATACATTTATATTCAAATAAATAAAGCATTTGTTAAAATAGTAGATGCTCTTGAAGTAAAAAAAAGAAATTTGGAGTCATTATATGATTATTTTGAATTTAGGGATAAAGAAAAAGTAAAAGAAATAATAAATCTTTATAAAGAAAAAAATAGTGATTATTATAAAGTTATTGTGAAAAAATATGGACTTAATTATGATGAATTACAAAATGTGAAATTAAATAAAGAAGAAGAAATGAAATTAAATAACGCTAGAAGAGCAATTAAAAAAATGCTGAATAAAAATGATAATGAAAAATATAATAAAGAATCATTTTATGATTATTTTGATATAACAGAAAAAGAAGAAGTGAAAAAGATAATAGATTTTTATAAAGAAAAAAATAGTGAATATTATAAAATTATTGTAAAAAAATACGGACCTAATTATAATGAATTAAGATACATTAATTTTAATCAAGAAGAAACAATTAAATTAAATAGTGCTAGAAAAGCAATTAGGGAAAAATTGAATAAAAAAAAGAATAAAAAATATAATAAAGAGTCATTTTATGATTATTTTAATCCCGATGAAAAAGAGAAGGTTAAAGAAATAATAGATTCTTATAAAGGTAGAAGTACAGGCTATTATGAAGTAATTGTAAAAAAGTATGGAATTAATTATGATGAATTAAGATACGTTAATCTTAATGAAGAAGAAAAAAAGAAATTTAAAAATGCTATACTACTTGTAAAATTTAAATTAAATAATCCAGATAGAGAAAAGAAAAATAAATCTTCGTTTTATGATTATTTTAAATCTGATGAAAAGGAAATGGTAAAAGAAATAATTGATTCATATAAAGAAAAAGATAATGATTATTATAATATTGTTGTAAAATATTATGGTGTTAATTATGATAGATTACAAGGTGTAAAATTAACTAAAAAAGAAATGATAAAATTAAATAGTTTTAGAACAATAATAAGAAAGATACTTAGTAATAAAAATAATGAAATGATACAAGTTTATAAAAAATTTCCTATGTTAAAAACAGTTAATGAACAAGTATTAATTGTTTTAACGATGAGTATTAAAAAGAAATATGATGTTTTTAAAATTAGTAATTTAACAAAATTAAATATTAAAGATATTGATAAAATTTTAATAACATATTTATTTGTATTTGGTAAAAATATTCCATTTATTATGGGTGATATTTTATTAAGAGAAAATTATACAATTGATTTTTTTAATGATGATAAATATAAAAATAATTTATTTGAATTTTTAACTTTAGAAGAACAAGCTCTATATAATGATAAAATCGATAGTTTGACAAATAATAAAATTATAATAAAAAAATAGTATTAATGCTATTTTTTTGTTTTGTGATATAATTAAGTTGGTGGTTTTTATGAATAACATAGAATATATTAAAAATAAATTGTCTCTTTTACCACAAAAACCTGGTTGTTATCTGATGAAAGATAAAGATGGTGTTATTATATATGTAGGTAAAGCTAAAAAATTAAAAAATAGAGTTAGTTCTTATTTTAGAGGCATACATACTGGTAAGACAGCTAGATTAGTAAGTGAAATACATGATTTTGAATATGTTGTAGTATCAAGTGAAACAGAATCTTTAATATTGGAAATTAATTTGATAAAGAAACATGATCCAAAGTATAACATATTACTTAGAGATGATAAAAGTTATCCTTATATTGAATTAACTAATGATGATGTTCCAAGATTAAATGTTGTTAGAAGTTTAAATAAAAAGAAAAATAAAAATCAATTATATGGACCTTATCCAAATGTCACAGCAGCAAGAAATACGGTAAATTTATTAAATAGAATATATCCTTTAAGAAAATGTAAAACATATAGTAAAAGACCATGTCTTTATTATCATATAGGTGAATGTTTAGGCTACTGTACGGAAAAAATAGATGCAGTAAAAATAAATGAAATGAAAGAAGAAATAATAAAATTTTTAAAAGGTGACTCTCTGATTGTAACGAATAAAATTAAAAATGAAATGCTTCTAGAAAGTGAAAAATTAAATTTTGAAAAAGCATTAGAATTAAAAGAATTGTTGGATTATATCTCAGTTACACTAACTAGTCAAAAAGTTGAAGTTAGTGATAATGTTGACAGAGATATAGTTGGCTATTATGTATACAAAGGTTATTTATCAATTCAAATATTTTTTATTAGAGGTGGTAAGATAGTAAATAGACATTTAAAATATTTTCCTCTTGTAGATTCTAAGGAAGAAGAATTAACTAGGTATATTGCTACATTTTATAGTCAAAAGGTTTTAATACCATCTGAAATTTTACTTCCTGATATTATAGATGAAGAGCTTTTAGAAAAATATTTAAAAACAAAAATTATTGTTCCTAAAAAGGGAATGAAAAAGAAACTATTAGATATGGCTTCTATGAATGCTAAAATAGAACTTGAAAATAATTTTGAACTAATTGAAAAAGATTTAAATAGAACTTATAATGCTAATCAAAAATTAAAAGAAGTATTAAAATTAGATAAACTATATAGAATAGAACTTTTTGATAACTCTCATTTGTTTGGAACATATTCTGTAAGTGGTATGGTTGTTTTTAAAGATGGAAGTCCTAGTAAAAATGATTATCGTAAATTTAAGATTAAGATAGATACTAATGATGAATATGATATGATGAGAGAAGTTACTTATAGAAGATATTTTAGAGTTCTTAAAGATAATTTAGAACGTCCAGATTTAATAATTGTTGATGGTGGTATTGGACAAATTAATATTGTAAGAGAAGTAATTAAAGAATTAGGATTAGGTATTATGGTTGTTGGGCTTAAAAAAAACAATAAACATGTTACTGATGCACTTTTAGCTTTTGATCCATTAGAAGAGATAAAAATAGATAAAAAAAGTGATTTATTTTTCCTTTTAGAAAGAATGCAAGATGAAGTTCATAATTTTACAATTAGTTATCATAAACAAATAAGGAGTAAAGGTTCATTGGAAAGTATTTTAGATAATGTAGAAGGAATAGGTGAAAAAAGAAAAATAGAATTATTAAAAAAATATAAAACTATTAAAAAATTAAAAGAATTGAGTGTAGAAGATTTAACTTCTATTTTACCTTACAAAGTAGCTTTAAATTTAGTTGAATTTTTAAAAAATTATTAAAATGACTTGGCAAAATTAAAAAAAATGATATAATATATATCAATTGTTAGGGGGAGCTTTATGAGAGATTTTAAAAAAATAAATATTTCTATTACAGGGGATGAGAGTAATCGTAGTGAAATAATATACAATAATGTTATTTCTAATATGAGCTTAACAGAAGAAGAACAAATTAAATATTTGAAAAGAAAATCTGAAACATTAGAATTAGAATTAAAAAATAAAAAATTAACTATTCTTTTAACTATTATTAGTATTATTGGTATTAGTTTTGGAATTATGTTACTTGTTAAAGATTTATATTTTTTAGGTACATTATTTATTGTAATTACTTTTGTTGGTGTTATTTGTAGATTCTACTTGATGTATAAAAATATGATTCAAAGTACAAAATCAAAAGAGTTTGAAAAAATAGAAAATTTAAAAAGAATCTTAGAAGATAAATTAAAATAATCTTCTTTTTTTGTAAAATTTAAAAAATTATATTGCTAAAACAAATAAATTTTGTTATAATTTATTTGTTGTTAGATGGCGCTGTAGCTCAGTTGGCTAGAGCAATCGGTTCATACCCGATAGGTCGTGAGTTCGAATCTCTCCGGCGCTACCATTTAGAAATTTAAACGACTTGTTGAAGAGTCGTTTTTATATTAAGTTATTAAAATTTTGTTATGAAAAATATGT
>CAKPGR010000006.1 GCA_934155005.1 uncultured Bacilli bacterium
TAATTGACAATTATCTTTCGCAAATCTTCCTGTAAAGAATGTTTTACGAATTTTCATAATATCTTCAAATGTTAAATCCTTTTTATATCCAAAATATTCAAGAAGTGCTGCCAAATTACAAGCATCTTTTATTACTATACTATTTTTTCCTAAATTTAAGCATGTTTTATCATCTGTAACATTAAGAATAGGATAATTTGGAGATCTATATAATAAGTCGTTAGATAATTTATCTTGATTTGGCACAAATAACATGCTTCTATAACTTCTCCAAGAATTTGTGTCTAATTGTCCTGGTTTAGTTCCAAAATAGTCACGATCACCCTCATAACGATATATACTATCTGTTCTTGCAACTTCTCCAACATAAATATTATCTCTACACACTACATATTTTTTGTTTTCCATACAAAAACCTCCCTTTAATTGTCATATATAATAACACAATTTTTTATTTTGTCAAATTTTGACCTTCCCATTAAATTGCATTTAACTAAACTCAATATAAAAAAACACGATGTAAATAAAAAGAATGATTAATCATTCTTAATTTCTATATCACTTAGAGGTTTACTCATATCATATAGTTCTTCTGGAAAACCTTCTTCAAAAAGTTCTCTTCTAGTAGCAAAAATATTATCTAATTTTTCTTTTATCTGTTCTTTATTAAATGGTTTAGCTATATAATCTGTAAAACCTTCACTTTTATATTTTTCTTCTCTTCCTGCTATGGCATCGGCTGTTAAAGCAATAACTGGTGTTTTAAAGTTTTCATTTTCTTTTAATTTAAATAATGCGGTTTCACCACTCATATTAGGCATCATAATATCCATAAGAATTAAATCATAATTTTTTTCTTTTACCTTTTCTAAACACTCTAATCCATCGTATGCTTCATCCATTTCAAAATTAAAGTCTTGCAATGCTTTTCTAGCTACTTTTATATTAAGTTTGTTATCATCAACTATTAAGATTTTTTTGTTATTATAATCTACTACAATATTTTCTTCTTCTTTTTGTTCTAGGTCTTCTTTTTTAGATAATTCTTTTATTTTTTGTGGAATAGTGACCATAAATATTGAACCTGTACCAAATCTAGATTTAACATTTATTTTACCACCCATCATTTCTACTAATGATTTTGTTATAGCAAGTCCTAGTCCTGTACCTTCTGTTGTTGTATTTTTTTCTATGTCTAATCTTTCAAATTTGGTAAATAATTTATTTATATATTCTTCTTTGATACCACGTCCTGTATCTTGACAAGTTATAATCAAGTTTGTTTTATTTTCTTTTATATCATTTATACATTTGACTTTTAAATTTATTTCACCTTGATCTGTATACTTAATTGCATTTGTAAGTAAGTTATTTATTATTTCTTTTACTTTTCCTTTGTCACCAATTAATTCATATGGAACATCAAGTGCGATATCAAGATTAAATTTTATATTTTTATCCCCTATTCTAGTTGTAGTTACTTTACACATTTTTTCTATTTCTTCTCTAAAATTATATGGATTTTCTATTATTTCCATTTTTTCAGATTCTATTTTATTTATATCAAGAATATTTCCAACTATTTCAAGTAAGGTTTGACTTGCATTTCTAATATCTTCTGTATCTTCTACCACTTCTTTTGGTACTTGATCTTCATAAGAAGCAATATCTTCTGATAAACCTACAATAGCATTTAGTGGTGTTCTTATTTCATGACTCATACTAGATAAGAAATCACTTTTTGCTCTATTGGCTTTTTCAGCTTGATTTTTAGCAAGTTCCATTTGATTTAACATCTTTACATCTGGGTTTTCAATAGTAAAATACATAATAATAACTATTAATGAATACACATAACCTATCAAAAATAGAGATGGAGATAAAATACTTAATACTATATCTAAACCACCTAAAATTAATAATGCATATACAGGTGTAATTTTCGAACTTACTATTTTCTTTCTATATCTTATACAATAATATATATCAACAATTGTAAATAAAAAACACATTGCGTAAGTTAAAACTATAGACGGACCAACAGGTAATACTCCCATTTGTTCAACATCATACGAAATTGGTAATAATAATATTGATATAAATGTAATAAAATACAAATATAAAAATAATTTTTTATATATATTTTTAGCATTACATATATTCATAATATATATAACAAACAAACCACTCCATAACATAAAATATGAAGAAGTTAATTTAGATACAAACTTATAAAAAACACTATTAATATCTACTCCATTAACATACCATATACAAGTTACAATTTCTAAAGTCAAGCCAATTATTGTTAAAACTAATATTATTCCATATATTTTTGTTTCAACATTAGAAACTCTTTGTTTTGAAAAAAACATATATGTTAAAATACATATTATTATTAGTGCACTAATTGAAAAATAACAACCAATACTCATATCATCGCCTCCAACTATTATCATTATACCATATTTTAAATGAATTTAATTTTTTAATAACAAAAAAAAGATTCAATAGTGAATCTTCATTATATATTTTTTAATCTTAATTTTTTTGCTTCTTTATTATTAATTGTTCCATTTTCAATTGCAATCATATCTTGTTCTTTATAATAAGCAACATTAATTTTTGAATTTGACATTCTTTCCAATGGTTTATTATAGTATTGAATAGAACCAGGTAACCAACTATCACTTAATTTAGAACAAACCAATAATCTTAATTTTTCTTCAAATTCCTTATAATCTATATTTTCGTCATACAAAGATATATGATATCTTGGAATATATTGAACTATCTCATCTGGAATTGCGGTAATCACTGCTTCTCTAACTTCTGGTAACGTTAATAATAAGTTTTCTAATTCTTCTGGATATATATTTTCAATTCCTGAAACAAAATTTCTTTTTTGACGTCCAGCATATTTGTATTCACCTGTTTCTAATTCTTGAAGATAATCACCTATATTAATCCATTTTTTACCGCTTTCATCATAAGAAATTACTTTTTCTGTTTCTTCTGGATTATTATGATATCCTAGCATTACTGATGGACCAGACACATATAATAATCCTTTTTCACCTTTTTTTACTATTTTTCCTGTTTCCGGATTAACTAATTTTATATCTATTGTTGAAATAGGTTTACCAATTGTCCCCTGATTATGAACTCTCCCATTATTTATCATCATAGAAGCCCATGTTTCTGTTGCACCTAAACCATCGCCTAACTTCGCATCACTACCACAAAATTTAAGAGCTTCATTTATTGCTTTATCGGTAGTAGCCTTTTTTGCCTCACCACCAGATGTTGCATAATGTAATTCTGATAAAGAATTTTTTTTCAATTTGCTACTTGGAACAAAAATGTCACCTTGTTGTTCAATTAATGAAACCCAGTGAGGAGGTCCACCAACAGCAGCGGTTGCATGAGTTCTAACTAATTCATCATAAAAATCTTTTGGTAACGCTTTTAGCGTTAAGGCAAATTCCATATTATTTGATAAAGCATAATGCATTATCATTCTACCATAAACCATGTGACCAATTGGTATATTTCCTAAATGAACCATTCCTGCTTCTGCTGGAAATATTGAATTCATACCTTCAACAACCGAATTCAAACCATTACCCGCTAAATCAACACCTTTATGTACACCTGTTGAACCACCGGTAAACATTATATCTGTTAGTTTATCTTCTACATATGGTGCTTTTATATATTCTACATCAGAATAATTTTTCTTTAATAGACTTTTCAAATTACTTTCCTTGTCTAATTTGAAATTACCTTGTTTTAATTGTAATAATTTATAACCTATTTTTAATTTCACATCTTGTGCTGATTCTACTGGTGAATAAAGTATCGTAGAAAAATTTAATGCTTTTTCAAATTCTTTAAAGTTACTAT
Organism: uncultured Bacilli bacterium; assembly: GCA_934155005.1. Taxonomy (GTDB): domain Bacteria; phylum Bacillota_I; class Bacilli_A; order RF39; family UBA660; genus CAJOJO01. The sequence goes on from CAKPGR010000006.1 coordinate 3,907, forward strand.
AACACATATCAACACTAATAACCATTTTTGGTTTTGTTAATTCTATATCCTTTTTTATTTTTTCTTTATTATCTAATGGACTATAGCCCACAACTACAGCACCAATAATATCCAATGCATATAATAAATATACAGATTCTGGTGTATTTAATGCACAAACTCCAATTACATCTCCATTTCTTACACCTTTTGAATATAACATTCTAACATATTTTTCAATTCTATCATGCATTTCTTCATAAGTAATTTTTCTATCACCAAAAGTAAGTGCTGTATAATTCATATACTTTTGGTTTTGTTCTAACATATAATTGTATTTACTATTATTTGCATTTGCCATAATTATTTTTCCCCCTCTTAATATCCAATTATTGCCTTATTTCTCCTTAATTTGTACCTTATTCTAGCATGAACTATGCAAATTGTCAAATTTTTGGAACGTCAGATGTTTTTTAAAAAACAAGATAAAAATTTCATTTTACCATGTAATTATAATAATTAAATAGAAATTTCATTTACCTATTTAACTAACCATTTCACATTCTTCTTGTATTTCAAAGTCAAAGACATAAATTGTTTAATTAGAACTTTGTACTGCATCTTGTAAAACATTCATACTGTTTTTAATTTCTTTACTCAAAATAGCTTCAGACTTTTTTTCTCTATATTAATTTGTTAAATATCAAATCTAATTTTACTTCTTCTTTATATATTGTTTTTCTTTATCTTTTATTTTTTCATCCATCATATTAATAACTTTACTTAATTGATTAAGTAAATCAGCATTTTCTACTGATTTATTTTCTACATTTTCTAATTCAATTTGTAAATTTATTACTTTTTTTATATATTCATTTTGAATATCATATTTAGAAGCTAATGTTAATTTTCCATTTGAATAATTAATGTTATTATTAAAATTTATTATTCTTTTAACATAATCTTGACTTAAATTTTTAAGTTTTTCTAAGGCTTCTTTTTTACTTTTGTTATCTATATTTAAATTATCTATTTCACTTTGTACATCTACTACTAAATTTAATAGTTTATCATCTAATTCTATTTTATTTTTTTCATTATCTTCAAAAATAGAAATATCATTTTTTATAACTCCTTGACATAGGTCCCTTGAGAAATATTTATCTATATACATTTTAATATCAAAAAATTCCACTCCACTAAACAATAGTTTCTCACTAAGCATTATTCCGTTTTTTTCATCTACTAGCCATTTAACTGGTTCTACTTCTATCCAAACAATATCAGTAGGTTTATAGATTTTTTTATTTAATAATTTTCTAACATTATACATTCTAATTTTATATTCAAACATCCTTACATATCTTTTCCCTTTATACTCATATTCATCAATATTTTTGGCATAAAAGTCTTCATTATCTCCATCATTAATAGTAAAAGTATTGCCTGTTTTTTTTAGTCTTCCATTTTCATACTCTCTGTTTAACTTCCTTTGGATATAACTTTTTGGAGCATATTGTGGATAAAAACCATATTCTACTTCAAGAATGCCATCTTTTGCTCTCTTACTATTTGCATTAGTAAGAATATCATCAATTGATGAAAATGATAATGCTGGGCGAACTGATATAATACGATCAGAATCATGCACTATAACATATCCTTTACCATCATAAATAATTCGTTGATCTTTGTCCCAATAAAATCCTACTTTATCTTTTAAAGTTGAATGACTGTTATCAGAATGTTCTACAAAAAGATCATCATCAGGTATAAAACAAGCACCTAAAAGAATATCAAAATCTGTTAATGCTGCTTTTAAACCTCTTTTTCTTATAATATCTAGTTTATATATATCTATATCATTTGTAAAAATAAAATCATTCATAATATATTACCACCTTTTTTACATTTGAAGTTATTATATAATATTTTAATTCTTTGTCAAGTTCAATATAAAAAAACACAATTAATTTGTGTTTCTTAATTATTTTCTTTTTTGATAATTAATTTCATTAACAATATTTTCTTTTCCTAAAAAATAATAATCATATGGAAACACTTCCAAAAGATAATGTTTAATATTTTTCAAATATTCTTTTTTGTTAGCTGATTTTAAAATATCACCACAACATGTTTCCATAATTTTATTAATTGCTTGTTTTATTGCTTCATTATTTTTTCTATATGATGGATGCTCTAATTCTATTAAAGAACTTGCTTTACATAGTGCGCGGTCTAAATCAATTTTAGCTTTTATAAATTCATAATTAGCATTTATTTGTTCAAAAATATGATTTAGAAGTTCTAAATATTCTACTTCATCATAATGAATATCTACTTTTTTACCAGAGTTATCAAGTGAATCATAAATAAATTTTGATTTTACTGGTTCTACAAAAACAGTATTTGAATATTTTTTAGCAATTTTTCTTAAAGGAATATTCATAAACTCAGAAATATGTGTTCCTAAAAAATTAGGCGCTCCACATAAATAAACTTGTGTATTAGTATTCATTTTTCTATTTCTCTCTTGAATAAATTTTAAAGTTGCCTCTAAGCCCATTTGATCTTTTTTTATGCCATACGTTAACTTATGTTTTCCGTTTCTTGTTACATTATCTAGAAAAGAACCAGTTAAGCCATTATAAATAACAATATTAGCTTCTCTTTTACTACTTTCAAAGATAACATCTTGAATATTTACATCAGCATCTTTTGAATAATATTTTTCAATATAATCTTCTAAAAAACCAGTAGTAACCATGCTACTATTACCATTATTGCTGTAATCTACTTTATTCATTTCATATATTTCACTAAGCGTAATATTAGAATTAACCCAATTAAATATTTTATCATCACTATTATTTTGAGCTCTAGCAAAATGATAAACATCTACATCTACGTCATGAACACGCATAGTTTCTTTTAAACTTTCATTACGATATAAAAGTGGTTTTAAATCTCTATAAGCTGAATAACCTGAGGCAATTGAATTACCTAAACTAGTTAATTTTAAATTTTTAATTCCATTTCTTTTTAAAATTTCACTTAATCTTATATTTTTTTTATTCAATTGTTCTCTTTCACTAATTATACTTTTTTTACTCATAAAAACACCCTCACTTTGCTAATCTTTTATATTTTTCTTTTACTTTTTCTATTGTATCAATACTTTGATCAGTTGTTATATTTTTTAATAATTTTTTTGCAGATAAACAATCCTTAATATATGGAAGTTCAAAAGTCATAAAATTATTACATAAATATTTATTTTCTCTCCAATTTGGATAATAAATTTCTAAATATTCAATTAAACATTCAATAATTTGTTTTTTCTTACTTTCATCTTTTTCTAAGGCTGCAACACTATTGATTCTTTGAAACAAATTTATTAAGAAAATACTTTCTAGTTCATCATGATAAGTTGAATCTAAATTATACTTTTCAAAATTATTTTTTAATTCAGATAATGGATCTAAAGTGTTCAATATATTATCATATGTATAACCAGCCAAATTACAACTTGCTAGTCCATCTTGATTTGATACATAATGATAAGACGTATTACTGAAAGAAACATATCTTGCTAAAACATAACTTAGAAAATTAATACTTAAATCTTCATTTGCTTTAAACTTATGATCCGTAATCTTTACATAATCCCTATCAAACATTTTACAAGTTGTCACAACATTAATAAGTGGCAAATATTCTTTTTGTTTTAACAAATCTACCTTTTGAAGTTTAATTTTTCTACTTTTTAATGGTATATTTTTTAAAATTGGTGTATCAAAATGCATTGCTAAACGAGAACAACACATATTTGTTTTTGTTTGTTCCATAGTCATTTTTAATTGTTCCAAATATTTCTTATCTACATAATCATCACTATCAATAAAACTTAGATACTTAGAATCTATTTTGTCAATTCCAGTTTTTCTAGCAAAATTAGCACCTTTATTTTCTTGATGAATAATTCTCATATTTAAATTATATTTATCTTTTATTTCATATAATTTATCTAAACTATGATCAGTAGACCCATCATCTACTGCAACAACTTCAAAATCTTTTAAAGTTTGATTTTCTAAACTTTGAAAACATCTATCCAAATATTTTTCTGAATTGTAAACAGGTATAACCACACCAACTTTTGACATAAAATCCCTCTTCTCTTAAATTTATGCTTATTATATACTAATTTTCTATTTTGTCAAATTTTACTCTAACTAAAAAACACAATTAATTTGTGTCTTTTTTCTTTATTGATATAGCAAGGCCATCTCCTATATCCATAAAAGTTGTTTCAAAGTTATCATTATCTTTTAAATAATCAATATATAAATTTAGTTTTCTAACTAACCCTCTAACATTTCTACTTTCAATAGGTTCTTTTGTGTGAGTTAGACCATGAAAATTTAAATTATCAGAAATAACTACACCATTTATTTTTAAATTTTTAGTAAATTTTTCAAAGAATTTTATATATTGACTTTTAGCAGCATCAATAAAAATTAAATCATATGTATCACTTAACTCAACATTAAAAGCATCATCTAAGATAACATTAATTTGATTATTTAATCCTAATTTATTTATATAATTAATAGCCAAAAGATATCTATCTTCATCTCTTTCAATAGTTGTAACTTTTATATCTTTATTAACTAAGGCCATCTTACTTGCTGAATAACCAATCGCTGTACCTATTTCTAAAATATTTTTAATATTATTTTCTTTTATATAATCTGTTAAATAATTAATTCCATCTTTTAACATAATAGGAACATTATTTAAAGAAGCATACTCTTCCATTTCTTTTAATATTCTATCCATAAACCTGCCTTCTTTAATTCTGAAACTTTCGCACTATGAGCCTTAGCTGTTTTAGTAAAATATGTCTTTCCTGTCTTATCAGCTACAAAATAGAAATAATCATGTTTTGTTGGATCGATAGTTGCTTTTATTGATTCTAATCCTGGCATACAAATAGGTCCAATTGGTAATTTACCTGCCATTTTACTATTTCTTGTATTGTACCCATTATCACTATTTAAATCATTAGTCGTTAAATCACGATCTGTTAAAGCAAGTTTAAGTCCATAATATGTTGTAACGTCACTTCCAAGTGACCAACCATTTTCTAGACGATTAAAGAATACGCCAGCAACTCCTGCTCTATCACTACTATTTGATGCTTCAAGTTCAACTACTGATGCCATCGTCATTATTTCGTAAATACTATATTTATTATTTTTTATATCTTTTTTATATGGGTTTAGCTTTGATTCTGTATTGTCTAACATTTTTTCTAAAATTTGTTTAATACTACTTTTTTTATTAAAATGATATGTATCTGGAAATAAAAAGCCTTCTAGCGGATAATAAATACCTTCTTTTTTTATATCATCAGTTAAAAACCAATACTTTTTTATTAACTCTGTTTGATAGTTAACATTTCCTATAACTTCACTTATTTCATTTTCTGTAAAACCAAATTTTTCACTTATAATAGAGGTGAATTTACTATAATTAATACCCTCTTTAAATGTTATAACTACCGAATTAGACTTAACTTCATTTTCAAGAGTATTAACTAATGTTTTAACATTCATATTACCACTTAATTCATATATTCCTTCATTCAGTTGCATTGGTTTATGAAATTTAATATATAATTTATAAAAGAATTCTGACTTTATCAATTTATTTTCTTTTAATGTATCAGCAATTGATGAATATGTTTCACCTTGTTCTATTTCAATATTTGTTGTATCCGCTTTTCTACTAACTCTTCCAGTTCCTATTTTATAAATAATTATAAGGGATAATAAAAAACCTATTATCCCCAAAAATATCTTAACACTTTTTTTTAATCTTCTTTTTTTTCTCATTATTGTTCATCGTTAGTAGTATCTTTTTGTAACTCATCTAATATTGTTTCAATAATTTTCCATTCAGAATCTGATTCAATTGGTTTAAGTACTGTATTTTCATCAAATGTTCCATCTTCTTTTGGTTCATATATTGATGCATATACTTTTGTATTACCATCTTCATCAATTTCATTATCTGTATATACTACATAGTTTTTATTTGTTTCATTAGATTCAAATGTAAATAAAACTTCATATTCTACTTCTTTTCCTTCATCATCAAATAATTTAAATGTTATTTTTTCTTCCATTATTTTTCATCCTTTCATTTTATCCAAATATGTTTGTAATATTATATTAGCAGCTACGCTATCAACTTTCTTTTTTCTTTTTTTTCTAGACATGTCTGCTTCTATTAAATAATTAGTTGCTTCTACTGTTGAAAGTCTTTCATCTTGTAAAATTATTTCCATATTTAAATACTTTTCTAACTTTTCTTTGAATTCAATCGTTTCTACTGATCTAAATCCAAGCGTATTATTCATATTTTTAGGTAACCCTAAAACAATTTTAGATATTTTAAATTCTTCCACAATTTCTTTTATTATTGGTAATAATGAATCATAATTAGAATCTTCAAATCTAATTGTTTTATATGTTGATGCGATTGTTAAAGTGGGATCACTTATTGAAGTACCTAATGTTCTTGTACCAAGATCAAGACCTAAATATCTCATTTTAAGACTTTTTTTACCATTACTTCTAATGTTTTACTTCTATCAAGTGACATCATAAGTTTACGAGCATCTTTATAGCTTGTAATATAACCTGGATCTCCACTAATTAAATATCCTACAATTTGATTAATAGCATTGTAATCTTTTTCTTCCAATATACTTTCAACTTGTTTTAATGTATCTAATATATATTTTTCATTTATTTCATCAACACTAAAAATGCTTGTTTTATCCATATTATCACCTACTTTATGAATACACTTATATTCTATCATTATTTTCTTATTTTATCAATAGAACATCAAAAAAATTATATTATGGTTCTAATTCATATGTTGTATTTAAATATTTTTTCTCCTATGATGTTTTATATATTCATTTATTAATTTTAAAATATTTAAAGATTAAATATTAAATAAAAAAAATAAGAAAAATTTCTTATTTTACATAATTATCTTGAATAGAAAAATCAACATTTTCATTTATCCATTCTTTTCTAGGTTCTACTTTATCACCCATCAAAACGCTAACCCTTTTTTCAGCAAGTGCGGCATCATTAATACTTACTTTAATTAGACTGCGTTTTGAAGGATCCATAGTGGTTTCTCTAAGTTGAATAGCATCCATTTCACCAAGTCCTTTATATCTAGAAATATTATAATTCTTTTTAAATTTTGAAATTATTTCTTTTCTATCTTCTTCCGTCCAAGCATAATATGCTTCTTTACCACATGTTATTTGGTATAGAGGTGGCATAGCAATATAAAGTCTTTCATTTTCAATTAATGGTCTCATATAACGATAAAAGAATGTTATCAATAATATTTGAATATGCGCTCCATCATCATCAGCATCTGTCATAATAATAACTTTGTCGTAATTACAATCCTTAATATCAAAGTCACTTCCAACTCCAGCCCCAATAGTATAAATCATTGTATTTATTTCTTCATTTTGATATATATCTTCAAGTTTAGCCTTTTCTGTATTTAAAACTTTACCACGTAAAGGTAAAATCGCTTGATATTTTTTATTTCGACCAAGTTTAGCTGAGCCACCTGCTGAATCTCCTTCGACTAGAAATAATTCATTTTTACTTTTGTCTTTACTTTGAGCAGGAGCAAGTTTACCGCTTATAGCTTGTTCTTTCTTATTTTTTGTTTTACCAGCTCTTGCCTCATCTCTTGCCTTTCTAGCTGCTTCTCTTGCTTGTTTACTCTTTACCATTTTATTTAAAATAGTAGTTGCGATTTCTTTATTTTCTTCTAAGAAATATTGAAGTTTTTCACTAACAATATTTTCAACAACAGTACGAGCAATAGGAGTACCTAATTTAGCTTTCGTTTGTCCTTCAAATTGTAATATTTTTTCTGGTATTTGAAGTGAAATAATAGCTGTAATTCCTTCTCTTGTATCTGATCCTTCTAAATTCTTATCTTTAGCTTTAAGATAGCCATTATTTCTAGCATATTCATTAAATACCTTAGTTAAAGCTGTCTTAAATCCAACTTCGTGAGACCCACCATCATTAGTTTTTACATTATTAACAAAGGAAGTAATATTTTCACTATAACTATCTGTATATTGAAATGCTACTTCTACATTAATTCCTTCTTTAACTCCTTCAAATAAAACAACTTTATGTAATGTATGTTTTTCTTCATTTAAATAATCAACAAAAGCTTCTATTCCATTTTCATAATGAAAGCTTTCACTTCTTTCATTAATTAAATCATTTACTTCAATTGTTAATCCCTTAAGTAAAAACGCACATTCTTGCATTCTTTCACAAATTGTTGAGTAAGAAAAAGTTGTAGTTGAAAAAATATTTGGATCAGGTTTAAAAGTAACGCTTGTTCCTGTTTTACTTGTTTTTTCTAGCTTTTTAAGTGGTACTTTAGTTTTTCCACCATCTTCAAATCTAATATAATATAAATAACCTTCTCTTTTTATATAAACATCCATCCAAGTTGATAAAGCATTTACAACACTAGCACCTACTCCATGAAGTCCACCGGAAACTTTATATCCACCAGTTTCAAATTTACCACCAGCATGTAACACAGTATAAATAACTTCTGGTGTAGACATTCCACTTGCATGTTTACCAACTGGGACACCTCTTCCCTCGTCTTCAACAGTTACACTACCATCTTTATTAATAGAAATTTTTATTTTTTTCCCATAACCATTTATTACTTCATCAACACCATTGTCAACAATTTCCCATACTAAATGGTGAAGTCCTCTTTTATCAGTTGAACCTATATACATACCAGGTCTTTTTCTTACAGCTTCTAGGCCTTCTAATATTTTTATAGAACTTTCATCATATTTTGCCATAATATCACCTTTTTTCATTATAACAAAAAATACCTAAAATATCAAAAAAAACAAGATTAATTCTTGTTATTTTATAAACATTGAGTCACCAAATGAAAAGAAACGATATTTTTCTTTTATTGCCTCATGATAAGCATTCATGATATTTTCTCTTCCAGCTAATGCACTAACTAACATTACTAGAGTTGACTTAGGAAGATGAAAATTAGTAATCAAAGCATCTATGGCTTTAAATTTATATCCTGGATATATAAATATATCTGTCCATCCACTACATTCTTTAAACTTGCCATATAAATTCATAATTGTCTCAAGTGTTCTAGTTGAAGTTGTACCAACACTAATAATTCTTCTATTTGATTTTTTTGCTTCATTAAGTTTATCTGCAACTTCTTTACTCATTTGATAAAATTCGCTATGCATTTTATGATCATTTATATTAGAAACATTAACAGGCCTAAAAGTACCAAGCCCAACATGTAAAGTTACAAATAATACTTCAATATTTTTTTTCTTAATTTTTTCTAATAATTCTTTTGTAAAATGTAGCCCAGCTGTTGGAGCAGCAGCACTACCAATGTTTTTAGCATATACTGTTTGATATCTATCTTTATCATCTAGTTTTTCATGTATATAAGGAGGAAGTGGCATTTCACCTAATTTATCTAAAATTTCATACAAAATACCATCATATTTTAATTCGAATATTCTAATTCCTTCTTCCTTAACACCTATACATTTAGCTTTTAAGATTCCGTCTCCAAAAGATATAACTGTTCCAAGCTTAACTCTTTTAGCAGGTTTTGTTAAACATTCCCAAGTTGCATTTTCTAAATTTTTTAACATTAAAATTTCGATTACAGCATTTGTTTCTTCTTTAACGCCTAAAAGTCTAGCTGGCATAACCTTTGTATCATTTAAGACTAAAACGTCACCTTCTTTTAAATAATCAACAATATCACTGAAATGTTTATGTTCGATTTCACCTGTTTTTTTATCTAAAACAAGCATTCTAGATTCATCTCTTTTTTCTAGTGGTGTTTGAGCAATTAACTCTTCTGGCAAATCAAAATTAAATTCTTCTATATTCATTACTATCACCTATTTTTTCTTGTACTTTTATAGCTTCTTCATAATAATTATTAGATATATTATAATATTCCATTTGTATATTTTTATAAAATTCATTAATTGACAATAACAAATTTTTGACGTAACTATTTTCTAATTGTTTATTAAGTAAAATATAACCTGTTTTATCCTCATAAATTACTGATTTCATAAAACCTAATCTATTTATAAAGTAAGAACTTATATTATAATATATATCTTTATATTCTAAGTTTGTTCTACATCTTATGTAATCTTCGTAAAAATCTTTATTAAAGATTAACTCATGAACTAATAATAGTTCAAATATCTTATCATGAGTCAGTTCTTTATTCCTATCTACATAAACTTGATGTCCTTCATTATTTATAACCGCTGATTTTAAATTATCAATGTCAATATGATTTATCATAAAATTATCATCATTACATACTTGATATTTTCTAACAACTTTATCTTCATCCAATGTTTCATCATAAATAAAATTATCTTTACCATACATTATAGTTTCCTCTAAAAGAAAAATATTTTTAATCTTATAATTTAATTTTGTAATCATAAAATCAAAAGATGGATCAAAAGAATTATAATTTTTTTTAAACTCATCAAACTCTTTTTTATTCTTTTCTGATTCATTAATATAATTATTAATTACATTTTTAGAAAAATTTCCTATTTCGTAACATGGAATATTATATTCTATTTCATTAGAATCAATTATACTTGTTGGATAAATCATCTTATCGCCTCTTTTCATCTTCGAAATAATCATCTAAATTTAGCTTAATTATTTTTTCATTTTTGAAACTAATATTTTATATTGGTTATCAAATAATAAAGCAACACTAAATAATAGTCATAATTTCGTTTTGATAATAGAAATATATATATTTATTCCTTATCATATTTTATATTTAAATGTTTGTATCCTAATTCTGTTACAATTCTACCTCTAGATGTTCTTTTGAGTAGTCCATTTTGTAATAAATATGGTTCATATACATCTTCTATTGTTGTTTGTTCTTCACCTATTGATGATGCTATTGCTTCAATTCCAACTGGGCCTCCATTAAATTTTTCTATAATTGACTTTAACAAGTTATAATCCGTTTCATCTAAACCAATTGAATCTATTTTAAGCTTACCAAGTGCCATATCTACTATATTTGAAGTTATATTACCATCACCAAGGACAATGGCATAGTCTCTAACTCTTTTAAATAACCTATTAGCTATACGAGGCGTTCCTCGACTTCTTTCTGCTAGTGAAATAGCAGCTTCTTCATCTATAGTTGTATTTAAAACATGACTTGTTCTTTTAATAATTTTAGTTAAATCTGAAACACTATAATAATTTAATTTACATGTAATACCAAATCTATCTCTTAAAGGGCTTGATAAATCACCTGCTCTTGTAGTTGCTCCAACTAATGTAAAAGGTGGTAAATCAATTCTTATATTTCTACTACTTGCATCGCTTCCAACTACTATATCTAAAACATAGTCTTCCATAGCTGAATATAAAATTTCTTCTATAAATCTAGGAATACGATGTATTTCATCAATAAATAAAATGTCTCCTGGTTCTAATGAAGATAATATAGCAGCTAAATCACCAGTTTTTTCAATTGCAGGTCCACTCGCTACTTTTATATTTGATCCCATTTCATTAGCAATAATATAAGCCATAGTTGTTTTACCAAGTCCAGGAGGTCCATAAAGAAGAACATGATCCAAAGCTTCATCACGAATTCTTGCTGCTTTGATAAAAACATCTAAGTTATTTTTTACTTCATCTTGACCAATATATTCGTCTATTGAAATTGGTCTTATATTCATATCAACATCTTCTTCTATTTCTTCTTCTAATATTAATTTATTTTTCAAAAATATCACCTTCTAACTATTTTAACATCATTTTTAAAGCCTCTTTAACTTGATTTTCTAATGATTCTGTATTATCTATTTTAGGCAATATTTTATTTATATCACTTTGTTTGTAACCTAACGCCTTTAATGTTTCTATAAGTTCATCATTAGAATAATTTACACTTTGTTTAGACGCTAGTGAACCTTTTAAATCAAGTATTATTTGTCTAGCCACTTTATCTCCTATTTTAGGAAATTTTTTTAAATATAAAATATTTTCTCTTTCAATAGCATCTATAATCCCATTAACACCACCTATTCCAAACATAGGTAGAGCCATTTTACAACCAAGACCTTTAACACTTATCAATTTCAAAAATAAATCTTTTTCTTCTTTTTCTTTAAATCCATATAATGTATGCTCATCTTCTCTATTATACTCGTAAATATAAACTTTATATTCTTCATTAATTTTAAATGAATATGGATTAGCAACATATATTAAATATCCAATATTATTATTATTTATAACAATATAATTAACATCTATCTCTTCTATTTTTCCAATTATGTATGAATACATTTTATCACCATATTAATTATAACACATTGTTATTTTTTTTAAAACAATTTACGAACAAATTTTTGTATAAAAAAAGAGATTATTAAAATCCCATTATTAAACAAAGTATTAAAAAAACTGCTCCTAAAAAGAAAGTTGCACGAGTTATAAAAAGTTCTCCTCCTCTTTCTTTTCTATTTTTAAATAATGAACTACTTCCACCTGATATTATAGCACTTGCACCCTCAGCTTTTCCAGCTTGAAGTAAAACAATTGCAATTAATAGAATTGAAACTATAATTAATATTGTTTGCATAAAGTTCCCTCCCTCCTATATAATTTAACATATTTTTACATTTTATTCAAATATTATTTCATATTTGTTTGTTTTTTGTATTTCTAGTTTAATAATATTTCTATTATTTTCATATGTTGTTATTTCTAAATTATCTAATTTATAGTTTAAAGATATAATTCCATCTTTAAATTCTGTTTTGCTATCAAATTCTTCATCTTTAATTAAATTATATATTTTTTTTAAATCTAAATATTCCAAAATTTCTTTATATTTAAAATCTATATTATCTATTTCTTCTAAGTTATAACTATTTATTTTATCATTGTAACTAATTTGAATAATATTTCCTGTTTTATTTCCTGTAAATGATACATCCAAAGTATTGATAGTAAAATTATAATTTTCTTTTAAAGACATTTTTTCTAATGGCGTTAATGTTTTCTCATTTTGATTACTTCTTTTACTAACAACATTGGCATAAATAATAATGCTAGCAAAAAAGATAAAATATAAACTTAATTTTATTAATGCTTTATAGCGTGGTACTGACCATATTTTTTTAAATATTTCTATTTTTTCTTTCATTCACAAAGTTTACCAATTAATTCTTCTTTATTTTGATATCCATTAATAAAATCAACTGCTTTCATTTTTTGTTTTCCTTCTGGTTGAATAACTGTAAAGATAACTTCACCATTTGATACTTTAACACCTAAGCCCTCTTTATATAGTCCTGATATTTGACCATCCATTAAATTTGAAAAATTATTATCAGTTGTTAAACATTCCCAGGCCTTTATACGTCTTCCATCTAAAATAAAATATGCTCCTGGCCAAGAATTTAATCCTCTTACTTGATTATATACTTGTTTTTTTAATTTACTAAAATCTATTTTTTCATCTTCTTTTGAAATATTAAATGCATATGTTGATTTTGTTTCATCTTGTTTAATTCTAGGAGCTGTTCCATCTACTATTTTAGGTATTGTTTCGACAATTAATTCACTCCCTAAAATACTTAATTTATTATGCAATGTTGCAGCTGTATCATTTGTTTCAATATCTATCTCAGCTTGGGTAATAATATCACCAGTATCTAACTCTGGACTCATGTGCATGATAGTTATTCCTGTTTTTTTATATCCTTCAATAATAGCTCTATGAATAGGCGCTCCACCTCTTAATTTTGGAAGCAATGATGCATGCACATTAATGCAACCATATTCTGGGTAAACAAGTAATTCTCTTGGTACTATTTGACCATAAGCACAAGTTACTATCATCGTTGGTTTTAAATCTGTAATCATTTGCCAAGATTCTTTTAAACTTTCTGGTTGTAATACTAAGATGGTATTTTCTTCTGCCACTTTTTTTATAGGCGTTGGTCTTAATTCTCCATTTCTTCCAACAGGTCTATCTGGTTGTGTTACAACAGCTCTAACCTTAAAATTTTTAATTAAAGCTTCTAATACAGGAACAGCAAAATCAGGTGTCCCCATAAAAACTATACTAAGATCTTTTTTTATATTTATATCATTTATATTCATTTTATCACCCTGTTTTTATTGTACCACAATTTTTTAAATAAAAGCAAAAATATATGAATTAATCATATATTTTTCACATAATATATTTATCAATTATTTTACTCTTTTATACATATAAACTGTTATATATGGTTGAATATTATTGTGAGATTTAGATCCTCCATTTACAGTCGTTGAACTTAATAATCCTGTTGTTCCTACTATATTAGACCAATTATAATAAAGTGCTTGATTAGAACCTGTTGACGTATTATTAGCAACTGTTAATACATTATGATTATGTGAAGGCATTTCATTAATTGTTAATGTATGTTTATATTCTCCACCAGTCTCGCCTGCTTTAAAGGTTTGACTTAAACTATTAGAATCTGTTCCTGTACCTGCACCTATTATTGTTCTACCACTTCCGTAAGTCTCCCATGTCCCACCAAATTTTTTAGCTACATCACTAGCTGTTGTTATACTTGTTGATATATAAATACTTCCAATAGGATATATTTTATCAAGAGTTAAAGTATTATTTTTTAAAGAATTTATTTCTGTTTTTAATTCATCATACTTATCAGCTATACTATATAATTCGTCTAATGAATTTTGAAGTGTTGCATCACTTCCTAAGTTAGATCCTGTTGGTGTATTTATTGATACATCGCTTGCATACATTTTTGTTCCTGCATATACACTTACACTTCCTAATATTAATCCTATTATTATTCCTAAAATTATCTTTTTATTCATTTTATCATTCCTTCCTATATAAAAAAAGAGGGGTTTTTAACCCCCCCCCCGACTTTGAAATTTTTTATCTCTCAGTCAATATTATTATTTAATTATTTTCTTCTTTATTCGCTTTCATATCTAGTGTTGCCTCATTTATAGCATCATCAATAGTTTTTAATCCATCATTAATCATACTATATCCAATAGCTGCTCCAAAGCCATGCTCTAATTCTTTGAATTCTTTACTTAATTTTCTTATATATGAAACTATTTGTTTTTCATCATATTCTACTAAATAAATTAAGAATTCATTACCATTTGTACGCATAATTTCTGTATTTTCTAGTTGATTTTTAATTAGTATATTAGCTGCTTCTTTTATTACATTATCACCCTCACTATGGCCATAATTATCATTAATATAAGCTACATTGTTTAAATCGACTATCACAATTGCTTGTGGATATATTTCTGACTCGTCCCATTTTTCAACCATTTGATTTAGGTAATTTCTATTTTTTAAAGATGTAAGTAAATCAATATATTTAATCTTATTATCTTTATCTATTAAATCATTATCGCTTTTTTTATTTTTTATATTTTTAATAATTAAAGTTATAACTACTAATACAACTACTGCGAATAAAGTAAAGATAAGTGGTCTTAAAAATACTAATTTTTCTGCTTCTTCAAATGTTTTATAATTTACTTTATTTAAAATTGATTTTGTATCGCTAAATGATAGGTAAAAATTAAAGAAGTTATTAAATAATTTATTATCTTTAATATCTCTTAAAACATAGTTGTATTGATTATCTAACTTAAATACATAATTAATTTGGTAATTTTTAAGTTCTTTACTATATGTATTATAACTATCATAATCAATAACTAAAATACTATCTTTATTCATTTTTGAAAATAATGTTTCAATATTATTATAATCCTTTGTTTTTATTCCATTATCTTTTAAAATCTTATTTATTTTTGTATCACTTACTGTATATACTTCATAATTTTTAAGAGAGGCAACAGAGTTAATTGTAATATCATTATCTATATTAGATAACACAACAACATTTTCATCATAAATTGAGACTGAATTTATAACATCCATATCATATTTTTTATTATCAGATTGATTAAAGAATAAATCTAATTTATTAGAGTTAAAATCTTTTAATAGACTTGAATATGAATTATATACTTTATATCCAACTTCAATTCCCGTTAAATTTGAGAATTTTTTAATAATTTCACTATTATAACCAACTAGTTTATTGTCAATTAATTTATCATATGGAGCATTTGTTACAAATCCATATTGATATCTTTTACTTTTAAAATTAACCTTAGTATCATCATCTATATTCGTAAATGTATAATAATCTTGAGTAAAATATGTACCGAAAGATGTATCATAATTATTATCTTTCCATTTATCATAATATTTAGTCAAAATATTATTTAATTTTTTTGTGTTTCCTAATTTTAAAACTAAATTATTAGTCATTTCAGTTATATTATAGGATATATATAGATTATGTGACAAAATTGTTTCTAAATACATTGTTTTAGGAATAACTATACCACCTATTTTACTATCATTACCTGTTAAAGCTTCAATCATTTCATCTACAGTATCATAAGTTGAATATGATATTTTACCGCTATTTAAATATGTATTAACTTTATCTAAGTCTGAGTTTAAAACACCAACATTCATTTCATCAATATCTTCTACATTATTATATTTAATATTTTCTTTTGTTATTAAAGCATAATTATCAGAATAAATTAAAATATTATTTTTATCTACAGTATCACTCATGGTAAATGAATATTCTGTATTTTCTTCTTTTTTATATGAAATACGATTAAACTCTAATCCCGTATCTTTTTCTACATCGTCTAAAAAGTCATTTATTAAACCTTGACCATCATAATTAAAAATAGGAACATTATCTAATATAGAAATATCTATCATATTATTTTTATTATTTTTAATCCATTCTTTTTCTAAAACAGTTAAAGTGTTAGAGTCTTGTTTTGTTAAAAAATAGTATGTACCACCCATTATAGAAGCTAATATTAAAATAACTACTACTATTATAATATGTTTCTTTTTCATGTTTCACCTACCAAACTATACTTTCACTAGTTTTATGTTTATATCCAGTGATAGGATATCCTTCTTTATCCTTAGAAGTAATAATTACTTGTATATCATAATATGCTTTTTCTTTATCACTTAAACATTCTAATATAACATTAGATATTTCTTTTGCCTTATCTACTTCTATATCACCAACAACAATATCAATATAAATAAGTCTTCCTTGTAAACGATATTTAGCGCTTTCAACACCATCTTTTTCCTTCAAACTATTTTCTATTTTAGATATAGTATTTTGGTTTATTTTAACTTTTTCTATACCATCTAATCTATCTCCATAAGAATCTTTACTATTATCTACTAAAAATAAACGACAAAAGAAAAATAAAAAGATAAATAAAACTAATAGAAGTCCACCTACTATAAACATTTTTTTATGTTCTTTTATGTATTCCATTTTTTTCAACTCCATTCTTATAGTAAATTATACTATAATTATATTCATTTTTCAAATATAGATATTTTTTTTAACGTTTATTTGACACTAAAATAGTTATTGACTTATAAGGAAAAACATAATATAATTATATATGCGTATTCATCTAAGCAGCAATATTTGAAAATTATAATGTGTTTATTACCAAATGGGTTATTGTGTAACTTTGGCTGCAAAGCGAAGATATTGAAATAAACACCCTATAATTTGACAAATAGCCTTGATGTTTAAGCTAGAAAGATTGAGGGAATGTATGTCAAGATACACAGGTTCTACTTATAGAAAATCTCGTCGTTTAGGGTTTTCTATATTAGAAAACGGAAAAGAATTATCTAGAAGACCATATGCTCCAGGTCAACATGGAAATGGTCGTAGAAAAATATCAGATTATGGTATTCAATTACAAGAAAAACAAAAAGTTAGATTCATGTATGGAATCAATGAAAAACAATTTAGAAAGATTTTTGATGAAGCTGGTAAAATGAAAGGTGTTCATGGTGAAAATTTCTTAAAATTACTTGAAAGTCGCCTAGATAACTTAACTTATCGTTTAGGATTTGCTACTACTAGAAAAGGTGCTAGACAATTAGTAAACCATGGTCATATTACTGTAAACGGTAGAAAAGTTGATATTCCATCTTATAGATGTAAACCAGGTGATGTTATTGCTATTAAAGAACAATCAAAAAATCATCCAGTTGTTAAAGCTTCATTAGAAGCAATCAATAATCGTGTTGAATTTGTTACATATGATGAAAACAAAATGGCTGGAACTTATGTAAGATATCCAGAAAGAAGCGAATTAAACGCTGATGTTAATGAATCACTAATTGTTGAATTCTACAATAGATAATCTAAAAAAGACATGTTATATATGTCTTTTTTTTATATATAAATATAGAAAAAACTGACAATATGTCAGTTTTGAAATCTAATTTGTTTTACTTCTTTGTTATCGTTTTAATTAAGCGCAAGAATCTCCTTTTACAGCTGCTGCTTTTGATCCATCATAAGTTACTTTATAAGTGTTACCACTAGATGTAACAACTAAACAAGTTCCTGTTACTACTGAACCTTTATCAGTATCTAAAACAATAGAACCACTTTTAATACTATCTCCTGATTTAACATTTAATTTACCAGTAAGTTCTTCAGTTACTGTAATTGGAGTTGTGATTGTATCACCTGTAACAATTACTTTATCGTCAGCATTTGTTTCAATTAAATCTAATGCAATTTGTTTTTCAACAGCATCAAGATATCCTAAAGCTGATGATTCAGCTGCTCCTTTTCTTGCTTTTTCAATTACACCTAAGATTGTTGGTGTTGCAATTAATGCGATAATTGCTAATATTACGATAACGGCTAATAATTCAATTAGTGTAAAACCTTTATTATTTTTCATTTTCTTTCCTCCTCTATTTTTATTACACTCTAAATATATCATTTTAGACAAATTTAGTCAATATATTTTTTCTTTGTTTACACTCTATTTTTATATTGGACATTTTAAATATATTTATACAATTATTTTAAAAGTAATTGTAACTCTTCTTTTTCTTTTTGTAATGTTTCTTTTTCTTTTTCTACTAATTCTTTTGGAGCCTTATTTACATAATTTTCATTTGAAAGTAGTTTTTCTCTTCTTACAATAGAATTTTTTAAATTTTCAATTTGTTTATTTTTTAAAGCTATTTCTTCTTCTGTTACAATTTTTTCAAAATAGATAGTTGCCTTATATATTCCAGCTTTAACTTCATAGCTATTCATATTAAGAGGTTCTTTAATTAAAGAATCTGTTAATTTTAACATTTTAATGATTATATCATCATTTGTATTTAAAATAACTTTTGCTTCCTTAGAAATATTATTTTCATTTTTAATATTTCTAAAAGCTTTAATAAATTCTATTTTATCAATAACATTTGTTTCAAATAGTAAACTTTTATCATAAATAGGATAATTACTAATTATGATTGATTTACTATCTTTTACTGGCAATTGATTATAAAGTTCATCTGTTACAAAAGGCATAAATGGATGTAATAATTTTAAAATACCTGTCAAAATGAAACATAATGTTGATTTAGTCCCTTCATTTTGAATATTAAATTTAGACATTTCAATATAATTATCACAAAACATATTCCATGTAAATGAATAAATAGAGTTTCCAGCATTATTAAATTCATATTTTTCCATATATTTAGTTACTTCTTTAATCATTTTTTCATATTCAGTTAATATCCATTTATCTTCATCAGTTAAATTTTCCAACTTTATTTCTTTTAAATCAGCTATATTCATTAATGTAAATCTAGATGCATTCCATAATTTATTTATAAAATTCCAAGTTGCTTTTATTTTTTCTTCATCAAATCTAATATCAGTTCCATTAGATGATGTTGTTGATAAATAATATCTTAAAGAATCAGCACCATATAAATTAATCATATCTATTGGATCTACACCATTACCTAAACTTTTTGAAAATTTTCGCCCTTGTTTATCTCTAATAAGCCCATGTATTAAGCAATCTTTAAAAGGTCTTTTTCCAGTAAATTCTAGTCCTTGGAAAGTCATTCTATTAACCCAAAATGGAATAATATCATATCCTGTTACTAAACAATTATTAGGATAGTATCTATTAAAATCAGCTGTTTCTTTTGGCCAACCTAGTGTTGAAAAAGGCCATAATGCACTTGAAAACCATGTATCTAATACATCAGGGTCTTGTACCCATCCATCTTCATTTGGAGCTTCCATTCCACAATAAATTTCATCATTTTTGTACCAAACAGGAATTCTATGTCCCCACCAAAGTTGTCTTGAAATACACCAATCATAAGTTATTTCCATCCAATGGTTCATTGTTTTTTCATATCTTGCTGGAATAAAATTAACTTTTGTTTCTTTATTTTTTTGATTTTCTAAAACTCTATCAGCAAGTGGACGCATTTTAACAAACCATTGTTTTGAAAGATATGGTTCTATCATTACACCACTTCTTTCACTATGTCCAACAGAATGTATCATTTCTTCTATGTCAATTAATAAATCTTTTTCTTTTAAGTCTTCTATTAATTTTTCTCTACATTCTTCTCTAGTTAATCCTTTATATGAACCTGCATTTTCATTCATTGTAGCATCAGGGTTCATAATTATAATACGTTCTAAATTATGTCTATTTCCTACTTCAAAATCATTAGGATCGTGAGCAGGTGTTATTTTAACACAACCTGTTCCAAATTCTGGATCAGCATGAATATCACCTATTATAGGAATCTTTTTACCAACTATTGGAAGTATTACTTTTTTACCAATTAAGTTTTTATATCTATCGTCTTTTGGATTAACAGCAACAGCCGTATCACCAAATAATGTTTCTGGACGAGTTGTTGCGACATCTAAATAATCATTTGTACCATCAATAATATATTTCAAATGATAGAACGCTCCTTTTACATCTTTATAAATAACTTCTTCGGCTGATAAGGCTGTCATTTGAGCTGGATCCCAGTTAATTATTTTTTCACCTCTATAAATTAAACCTTTATTATATAAATCAACAAATACTTTACGAACAGCATAATTTAATCCTTCATCAAGAGTAAATCTTTCCTTATTATAGTCAAGAGAAAGTCCTAAAACCGACCATTGTTCATGTATTGTATCAGCATATTCTTTTTTCCAGTTCCATGCATGATTCAACCATTCTTCACGGTCTAAACTTCTTGGATTTATTCCATTTTCTCTCAATCTAGCATCAACTTTAGCTTGTGTTGCGATACCAGCATGATCCATACCAGGTAACCATAAACAATCAAATCCTTGCATTCTTTTAAAACGGATAATTATATCTTGAAGAGTTGTATCAAGAGCATGTCCTAAATGAAGTTTACCAGTAACATTTGGAGGTGGTATTACTATACAATATGGTTTTTTTGACAAGTCCCCACTATTAAAATAACCCTTTTCTTTCCAATCTTCATATTTTCCTTTTTCTACATCTATATGATTATATTTTGTATCTAACATATTAACACCTTTCTTTCATGTAATCTATTATAAATTTTTCCATATCCTCTATTTCTTCTTGATTATTAGAATAATTGATTAATAAATTAAATTTATTTTCAATTACTTTTTCTTTTAATATAAGATTAAATGTATATTTAAAATTAAAATCATATACAAATGAAATCATTCTAATTATATGATCTCTTTCGTTTTTTACATATAAATTATTTGTTTGTTTTTTTAAATAAAAATCTTTTATTAGTAAATCGTCTATTTTATCATAAACTTCATCTAATTTATTACCCTGTTCTTTTATAATATCTATTTTATCAGCATCTCTTATTATTTTTGAAAATATTAATTCTTTATCATTTAATCCATCTTCTATTTGATATTTATTATGATTTTTTAAAGCTTTATAAATAATATCGTGATATTTTTTATCTATATTAAATTTTTCTATAAAATTATTTTCTTTTAATATATTAACACTTTCATCACCATGGTCAAATGATAGATTATCATTATAAGTTTTATATATAGTCCATTGTTTAAATCTTGAAATATCGTGTAAAAGTCCAATAACTTCTGCAAGTTCTATATCTTTTTCATTTAAATTTAAAGAATTTGCTATTTCCTTAGAATATTCCATAACCCTAAATGAATGATGAAACTTGTTCATAATATTTTGATCTTTTAAATCAAATGTTTTAACGTATTTTATAAATTCTTTTCTAACATTTTCTAGCATATATTACCTCCAAAATAAAAACTACATCCATATAAGGACGTAGTTTACGTGGTACCACCTTAATTCGTGAATAAATCACCTTAAAAGTCTTAATGCGACTAACAATATATCTTACTATTATTTCAGATATACAACTCCCAAGCTACATTCAAATTATAACATTATTAGTTTACACCAACCACTAACTCTCTTTAAATGTTTAATAATTTTACTCCTCTTGTTCAACGTATTTAAATAAATTATAAACTTTTTTTAAACACTAAGTCAAGTTATCTTGGAAATTATTTTATTCTTTTATACATATAGACAGTTATATAAGGTTGGATATTGTTGTGAGATTGTGAACCACCAGTACTCGTTATAGGATAATCTGTTGGTGCTTGACTAACACTCACTGAACCAGCTACTTGTGAATATGCACCTCCTGGATAATATGTTGGATCAGCCGTTGTTCCAAATTCTTCAATTATACTATGCTTATGTGATGGCATCTCATTAATTGTTAACGTATGCTTATATTCACCACCAGTTGAACCAGCTTTAAACGTTTGACTTAGATTATTAGAATCTGTTCCTGTACCTGCACCTATTATTGTTCTACCACTTCCATAAGCTTCCCATGTTCCACCAAATTTGGTTGCTACATCAGATGCACTCGTTATATTTGTTGATATATAAATACTTCCTACTGGATACATTTTATCTAACATTGAATTTATTTTTTTATTTAATTCATCATATTTATCAGCTATACTATATAATTCATCTAATGAATCTTGAAGCGTTGCGTTACTTCCTAAGTTAGACCCTGTTGGAGTACTCACTGCTACATCACTTGCATAAAATTTTGTCCCGGCATAAACTCCTACACTTCCAAATATTATTCCACTTATTATTCCAAATATTATTTTCTTATTCATTTTTCATCTACTCCTTTACATAAAAAAAGAAGGGTTTTTACCCCCCCCCGACTTTGAAATTTTTTTATCTCTCAGTCAATATTATTATTTAATTTGTAATTTAATTTTAGCAAAATATCTTTTATTTATCAAGTACTTTTATGACTTTCCAAGGTTTTAATTTATTTTTATCTTTATCATATTTTTTATATATAGAAATTATATTAGAACTTCTAAACATAATTATATCTTCATTATATATATTATTTATTATTTGACCATTTTTAATTTTATATTCTAATTCTTCATTCATATCTATTTGTTTTATATCTAAACAGTTATCTACATCAAGTAATTTATAATTATTATTTTTAATATCTTCTAAGGTATAACAATCCTCTATATTAAAGTTTCCTTGTTTTGTTCTAGTTAAATTTTTCATAACACCTACTGTATTTAATTTAAAAGCAATATCTCTAATTAAACTTCTAATATAGGTACCCTTACTAACTAAACATTTAAATTTGAAATTTGTTTTATTACCATCAATTTTATAATCTAATAGTTCTATATTTTTTATTTCAACCATTTTTTTAGGTAAAATAACTTCTTCATTATTTCTAGCGTATTCATATAATTTTTTTCCATTTACTTTGACTGCTGAATAAATAGGAACTTCTTGTTCATAAAATCCAATCATTTTTTTTAAAGTTTGTTCTATCAATTCTTTTTCTATAATACAATCTTTATCTTCTAAAATATTACCTGTTATATCTAATGTATCTGTATTAATCCCTAAAATAACTTCTGCTATATACTCTTTATAAGTAGCTGTTAAAAGTTCTGATAATTTAGTATATGAACCAATGGTTAAAACTAAAACACCTGTAGCTAAAGGGTCAAGTGTACCTGTATGACCTATTTTTTTTGTTTTTAACTCTTTTGATACAATATTTACAATATCTCTACTAGTGTAGTCTTTTTCTTTATTTATTAACAAAATTCCATTCATAAACTACATCTCTTTATAATCAAATTCAAAATCAAGTATTCTAACGTTATCCCCATCACAGGCTCCGAGTTCCCTTAATTTGTCATCAATCCCCATATGTCTTAATTTATTAGCAAATCTTTTTGCTGCTTCATCCGTTGAAAATCTAGTCATTCTAAGTAATTTTTCAACCTCATCTCCTCTAATTACCCAAGTATCATTATCTTTTGTAATTGTAAATGGTTGTTCTTTTTTAAATTTATATAAGACATGACTTTCAAATTTTTCCTCTTCATAAAGTGGTTGTTTTTCTATCTTTTCTAACATATTATATAATTCAAACATAACTTCACTTAAACCTGTATTATTTAAAGCTGATATTTCAAAAATTTTAGCATCTACTTTTTCTTTAAATTTTTTTAAATTATCTTTACTTGATTCCATATCCATTTTATTAGCTATGATAATTTGAGGTTTTTCTATTAATTTTTCATTAAAATTTTTAAGTTCATTATTAATAGTTACATAATCATCATAAGGATCTCTACCTTCAAAACCACTCATATCAATAACATGGGCTAGAACACGTGTTCTTTCAATATGTTTTAAGAATTTATCTCCTAATCCTTCTCCTAGTGAAGCTCCTTCAATAAGTCCTGGTAAATCAGCTAAAACAAATGATTTATTTGTAGCTACCTTAACTACTCCAAGATTAGGATTTAGAGTTGTAAAATGATAAGCTGCTATTTTAGGTTTAGCAGATGATACTTTTGATATAATTGTTGATTTACCAACACTTGGAAGTCCTACAAGACCAACATCAGCAAGTAATTTAAGCTCAATTTTTACTTTCTTATATTCTCCTGGTTCACCATTTTCAGCAAATGCAGGTGCTGGATTTGAGCGAGTTGCGAAAGCCATATTACCACGTCCACCACGGCCTCCTTTTGCTACAACTACTTCTTGATTCTTTTTTGTTAAATCCGCTATTATTAATCCTGTTTCTACATCTTCTATAATAGTACCAAGTGGAACTCTAACTATAACATCTTCTGCATTTCTACCATGTTTTGCTTTTCCCTCTCCATTAACCCCTTTATTACCTTTTATATTCTTTTTATATCTTAAATCAATAAGGGTATTTAATCCTTCATCTACCTTAAAAATAATATCTGAACCTTTACCACCATTGCCACCAAATGGTCCACCCATCGAAACATATTTTTCTCTTCTAAAAGCCATACATCCATTACCACCGTCACCAGCAAATAATTCTATTGTAACTTCATCTATGAACATATAATCACCTCATTTGTCAATTAATTATACAATATTTTGAAAAAAAAATAAAGAATTTCTTCTTTATTTATAAGCAATTGTCTTTTCTACTACTCTTTTTACATCTCTTTCATTAAATGGCTTTGACAAAACATCAGCTATTGGATATTCAAAAGCTCTATCAACATTTTCTTTTGAATCTTCACCTGTTATAATTGATACTGGTATTTTATTAAATAAACTATTTGCTTTAAAATAATCTAAAACTTCAAATCCATTTACATTTGGCATATTTAAATCAAGTAACATAGCTACTATATTTTGATTTTCACTAACAATCTTTAATGCTTCTGCTCCATCTGTTGCAATTAAAATATTATAAGTATCATTAAATATTCTTTGTATAAAAGTTCTTATTATTGATGAGTCATCAACAATTAATATTGTTTGATCTTTAATAGTATTACTTTGTTCTACAATTGGCGCTACAACGACACTTTTACCTAAATATTCACTTGTAATTTTAATAATACGGTTAGCTTCATTAATAAGTTCAACATAATTAGAATATACATATTCAACATTGTTTTGTTTACTAGCCATTTCATGATTATAAGAAAGTTCAGCTAATTTAGTAAATCCTAAATATTTTGAATCACTTTTTAATGAGTGAACTAATATAGCATAATTAGCCATATCAGAAGCTTCTTTATATCTTTTAATATTTTCTAATTTTTCTGTAACACCAGCTAAAAATTCCTCTAATGTATCATTATAAGTGTCCATATCACCAAATAATTCTAAACTTTTATTTACATCTATTCCATTTGCTATAAGTACATTTACATCTTTCATATTATCACCTTTATCCTACAATTTGATTATATCACATTAAAAATTTTTTACCATATCTAATGACAAGAAAGTGTCAATTATCTACCAAATCCCATCTTCTTTTTAGCATCAAAATATTTTAATTTTGCTTCTTCTCTAACTTTACTAATTCCATCGTCTAATATCTTATCTAATTCATCACTATTTATAATTTCATTATATCTTTGTTGAATAGTTGTTACTTCATTAATAACAACATCTGCTACTTTTTCTTTAAATTCTTTATAATTACTATCTTTAAACTTTTCCTCAATGTTACTTATATTTTCATCTGTTAAAGCAGAATAAATATTAATTAAATTAGAGATACCTGGTTTATTTACAGGATCAAATTTTATTTCCATATCATTATCTGTTGTAGCACTCATAATTTTTTTTCTTATAATATTTACATCATCTAATATTCTAATAACACCTTTTTCATTTTCGCTCGATTTACTCATTTTTTTCGTTGGATCAACTAAATCCATTATTTTAGTTCCCGATTTTGATATTAAAGCTTCTGGAAGTTTAAATGTTTCACCAAATTTTTTATTAAAACGAGTTGCTATATCTCTTGCTATTTCAACATGTTGTTTTTGGTCTATTCCAACAGGAACATAATCTATATCATAAATTAAAATATCAGCAGCCATTAATACTGGATAAGTTAAAAGCCCAGCTGTAAAGTTTTGATGTTTCAAACTTTTGTCTTTAAATTGAGTCATTCTTGATAACTCTCCATAATAAGTATTACATTCAAGTAACCATGAAAGGTTTGCATGATATTCATTTTCTGATTGAATAAATATTTTATTTTTATTTGGATCTATACCACAAGCAATATAAAGCGCAACTAAACTTTTTACATTTTTTGATAACTCTTTAGGGTCTTGTGGTACTGTAATAGCATGTAAATCAGCTATAAAAATATAAGAATCATATTCTTCTTGATATTTTTTCATTTGTTTTATAGCGCCTATATAATTACCTAATGTAATAACTCCTGTTGGTTGTAATCCTGTTAACATTTTTTTCACTTTATCACTCTCCGATTTTTCATTCAATAATTATTTTATCACATTTTTTTTTATACGACAATTAAAAAAATTTAACATTATATTAAAGTTAGTTAAGTCTTTTATTTTTTATAAAAAAAATAAGAAATTAATTATTTTTCTTATTTTTCTGATTCTTCTAGTTTTTTTAACACTGATTTAGTTACATCAATAGCTTTTTGTTTTACAGCATTTGCTGATTTTTCTAAAACTGGTGTTCCTTTTTCAACAGCATAGTCAACTAAATTTTCAGCCATTTCTTGGATTTGTTTAGCTTTTTTCTTAGCAATTTTCATAACTTTTTCTTTATCTAAATCTTCTAATTCATTTTCAATTGTAGCTATTTTACTTTCAATTGTTACTTTAACTTCTTCTTTATCAATATCTTTTGCTTTTTCTAATAAATCATCTATTTTTTCTTTTAACTCTTTTCTCATTTCTTCACCTTTTTTTGGAGCAAATAAAACACCCAATCCTGCTCCTAATGCTAAACCTGCAAATAATTTTCCAAAACCTTTTTTCTTACTCATTTTCTTCTTCCTCCTTCTTACTTTTTTTAGAAAATAAACCTTTAATTGCTGTAGTAATCATAATAACTAATTTATCACTAAAGATTGATAAAGCATCTGCGGTATTATCTATAATATCAAATACACCATTTAATTTTTTTTGTTTATCATCAATTTCAGCAACAAATTTATTAACCTTGCTTAATGTCTTTATAGCTTTTATTACTAAAACAATTAAAGCTATTAATAATATACTACCTAAAAAGTATAATATTACTGGAAATACTTCATTAATACATGCCATTATTTTTCCTCTTCTTTCTCATACATTGAATCAATAATATCAAATAGTTCACTCTCATTTAAATCATCATTATCATTTTTCTTAGTTTTTTTAGCTTTTTTAGTCTTAGGTTTTTCATCAATTAAAGAATTAATTTCTTCTAATTTCTTTTTTTGCTCTTCTAATTCTTTTGCTAAATTTTCTGTTTCTTCATCTATATTATTATCTGTTTCTACATTTTCTATACTATCTTCTAGTAAATTCTTTGATAACAAAACATCTGATGATTCTTTATTATCTGTTTCTATATTTTCAGAATCATTCTTTTCTTCTACTTGTTCTTTATCTTTTTTGTTATCTATCTCATCTAAAATTTCTACTTTTTTATTATCTAATTCATCCAATATTTCATCTTTTTTATTATCTAATTTATCAAAAATTTCATCAACATCACCAGTTCTATAAGATACAACTTCTGGTTCAACAATTTCATTGTCTTCATATTTATCTAACTCTTCAAATAGGTTGATGTTATCTTCAACAACTTCTGGTTCATCTTTTTCAACCAATACTTTTCCTAACATATCATCAGTTATTTCATCTTCTAGTGTTCCATAAGCTTTATTTCTTACATCATCTATTGTTATAGTTGAACTTCTATAAACTCTAGTTGGTTTTGTTTTTTTTGTTTCTTCATCTTTTTTATAATTTTCTCCCAAAACACCATATACTGGTGAAATGATTGGTGATGGTCTAAATTCTTTTTTCTTAGGCTCAAATTTTGGTTGTGGAACAGCTCCTTGATAAGCTAAGTTTTTTTGTTCTCTTTTTGGTTCAACTCTTCTTTCAGCATGTCTTTCTTCTCTTTTTGGTTTTTCCAAATCTTTAAAATCATCATCTGAGAAGAAAACAAATTTTTCTTCCTTTGGTTCTGGTTCTACTACTGGTTCTTCTTTTTTTACTGGTTCTACTTTTACTTCTTCTTTTTTTACTGGTTGAACAGTAGTCTCAACATGTCTAACCTCTCTTTTCACTGGAACTGGTTCTTCAATTTCTTCTGTAAACATTTCTTTAAATTTATCTAAAAATCCCATTTTTCTCACCTCTATTTTTCTTCAACTTCATCATTATATTCTAAGAAATTGTTGTTATTTTCTTTTTTTGATTTAAATTCATCATATTGATTTTCCTTATTTGAAAAATATTCATCATCAAGCATTAGCTTAATAACATTATCATTAAATTTAACTGTTGATAATATGTATGATGCATCTAATACAACTTTATTTATATCTTCTTTTGATACTACTGATTCAATTTTGGCATAATTATAAACAAACTCAATATAATATTTATTACCTTTTTTTCTTATTTCTAAATAACCGTTTTTATTACCATTATTTATTTTTTTAGAATAATATAAATCATTACGTTCTTTATAATTTATTTTTGTTTTATAGTAATAACTTATAGCATCTACATATAGATAATAATAATTACCATTTGAATATAAAATATCGTTTAATTCATTAGTATCTATATATGAAACTCCCCTTGGTCTATAATATTTATAACCTTTTCCTATACGATTATAAAGTTTGTTATTTTTGGATAATACAACATTTGTGATATTATCAACACTACTATCATCAATTTTTACAACTGTACATCCAGTTGTTATAAAGAGAAGCATAATTATAATTAATATTTTTTTCATACCTCACCACTCTTTTTATAATTATAACAAATAAATTCTTTTTTTCAAAGTTTTACTCTTTATTATTTGTCTAACAAATGTCTACTATTTTTTTACATTAACCATATATATTGGTATACCCTGTTTTGAAAATTTTTCTTCATATTCTGTTTTAATATTAAATGGATAGTTATCTTTATGTAAATCTAGACTAATATCTTCTATTCTATAACTTTCATTGTTAAATATTTTAAGTGAATATTCAAATAGTTTTCTATTATCAGTTTTCATTATTATATGTTTATCATTCTTAAAAATTTGATCATATTTTTTTAAAAAATTAGGGCTAGAAAGTCTTCTTTTCTCATGTCTATCTTTTGGCCATGGATCAGAGAAATTAAGATAAATTAAATCTATTTCATGATCAAAAAATTCATCTATTTTATTAGCATCCATTCTAATTAATTTTAAATTTTTTAAATCTTTATCTCCTAATTTTTGAACTGCTCTAATTAAAACACTATCATATTTTTCTATACCTATAAAATTTATATTGGGATAATTTATAGCATTATTAATAATAAAGTTACCTTTACCCATTCCAATTTCTATATAAATTGGATTACTATTATTAAATAATCTATTAAAATTACCTTTATAATTATCCTTTACAACATAAGGTGAATTATTAACAATAATATCTGCATTTTTAACATGTTTTAATCTCATTTAATCACCTTAAATATTATAACACTTTTTTTAAAATAAAACAAAAAAAGACAATTAATTATTGTCCTTTAAAAATTCAATTGCTTTTCTCATTTCAAGGTCATAACTTACCATTTCTAATCCACCAAATAATTTTAAGAATTCATCTTTTGCCATATTATATTTTTTAGCTAAATTATCTGCTTCTTGTTCTACCTCTTCATCTGTTGCCTTAATATTTTCTTTTTCTTTTATAGCTTCAAGTAATAATCTTTCTTTTACTCTTTTTAAAGCTTCTTCTTTCATTTGATCTTTTAACGCTGCTTCATCTGAATTAGTAAATTTATAGAATTGTTCTAATGTGATTCCTTGCATTTTTAAGTTTTCTTCATATTGTCTAATCATTCTATCTACTTCTTCACTAACCATAGCATCTGGGACATTAACTTCCATATTTTCACTAGCTTTAGTTAATAATTCATCAATATAATGATCTTCTGCATGAGTTTCTTTATGAGTCTTAATATTTTCTTCAACTTGTTTTTCTAACGATTCTTTATCATTAATTCCTTCCATTCCAAGATCTTCAAAAAATTCTTTATCAAGTTCTGGTATTTTAACTTCTTTTACTTCATTTACTTTAATTTTGAAAATAGCATCTTGACCTTTTAATTCTTCTGCATGATAGTCTTCTGGGAATGTAACTTTTATATCTTTTTCATCGCCAGCTTTTAAACCAATTAATTGTTCTTCAAATCCTGGAATAAATGTATTGCTTCCAACTTCTAATGAATAGTTTTCTGCTTTTCCACCTTCAAATGGAACATCATCTTTATATCCATCAAAGTCAATTATAGCAATATTTCCATTTTCAATAGAACCATCCTTAGTAATATTTTCAGCATATCTATTACGCATATTTAAAATAGATTCTTCTATTTCTTCTTTTGTTACTTCAATTTTTTCTTTTTTAACACCTAATTTTGTATATTTACCTAACTTAACTTCTGGATATGTTGTAAGTTTAAATAAAAATTCAACTTTATCTTCTCCAAGTGAACGAAGCGATACTTGTGGTTGTGCTACAATTTTTAAATCTTTATTTTCTTCAATCATCTTATCATAAGCACTACTTAAAACAATATCAGCTGCATCTAAGAATAAAGACTCTTTTCCATATTTTTTAAAAAATACTTCTTTTGGAGCTTTACCAGGTCTAAATCCAGGTATTTTAGCATTTTTATTTGCTTTTTCAAAAGCTTTATCGATAGCTTTATTCCATTCTTCACCTTCAATTTTAATTATTATATCTTTTGTATTTTCCATATTTTTCTCCTTCTAACTACGCTATATTTAATATTTTTACTTGATAATTTCCAGCATCACATATTACTGTAACTACATCATTTATTTTATGACCAATCATTGCCTTAGCCAGTGGAGATTCATTTGAAATTTTATTAGCAAATGGATCTACTTCACTTGTACCAACAATTGTATATTCATCCTTATCTTTATCTTCAACATATTCAATTTCAACTTTTGAGCCTATTGAAACTTTATCTGTATCTTGTTGTTCTATAACAATAGCTTTTTCAAGCATTATTTCTATTTGTGAAATTCTACCTTCTACCTCAGCTTGTGAAGCTCTAGCAGCATCATATTCAGCATTTTCAGATAAATCACCAAGAGCTCTAGCATCTTTTAAGGCTTGAATAACTTGTGGTCTTTTTTCTAATTTTAAATAATCTAATTCTTTTTTCAATTCTTCTAAACCAGATTCTGTTAAATAATATTCATTTTCTTTTGACATTTTTGCCACCTCACTATTTACTTGTATGATAATACTACATGTTACTCATTTTGTCAACTTTTATTCGCATCAAATCATATTTAAAAACCTTTTTATTTATTTTTAATTTTAAGATTTGTCTAGGATGTCTAGCAACATTAATTATATTATTATTTTCATCAATAATTTCACCTATTGTTATAGTTATAGGCTCATGTTGAGGTCCAAATATTTGAGCTATATAACCTTTTTCAAAATAGTTTCTTTCTTCAATTAATGCATATCCTGTACTTTCATCATAATCTAAAATAATTCCTAAAAAATCTTGATTTGATATTTCAATTCTACCATTATAATAACCACATGTGTAATCATTAACATTATTATAAAATTGAGGTACCGAGTCTCTATTGGCGCATGTTCTAAGTATCTTCTCATCTTCTACACTATACTTATAATTTCCTTTAAAGTAATTATCAATAGTTCTTCTATATATATCAACTACTGTTGCTATATAGTAAACCGAACGCATCCTACCTTCTATTTTAAATGAGGAAATACCAAGTTCAATCATCTCATCAATATATTTTAACATCGACAAATCCTTGGAACAAAAAGTAAATTCTTTTAATCCTTTTATAGATTCAAAATTTTCATTTAATAAGTCAAAATCCCATCTACATATTTGAGCACATCCACCACGATTAGCATCTCTGAGAGTAAAAATATTAGATAAAACACATCTACCGCTAATACCAGCACACATAGCGCCATGAATAAAGCACTCTATTTCAATATCAACATTATCTTTAATTTCTTTTATTTCTTCTCTAGTCATTTCTCGAGCTAAAACAATTCTTTTAACACCTATTTTTTTATAGAATTTACAAGTTTCTATATTTGTTGTTGAAGCTTGAGTAGATAGATGAACTTCAATACCTTTTTCAATTGCTTTTTCGACAATTGTAAGATCACTTACAATTATAGCATCTATGTTACATTCTTTTAATTTTTCTAAATAACTATCTACTTCTTTTAATTCTTTATCATGGAGTACAATGTTAACTGTGACATAAACTTTTTTATTTAATTTATGAGCATATTCTACTCCTTCTTTTATTTCATCAAAAGTAAAGTTGATAGCATTAGCTCTAAGTCCTAAAAAAGGTCCTCCTATATAAACTGCATCAGCGCCATAATGTAACGCATATTTTAATCTTTCTAAGTCTCCTGCTGGAGCTAATAATTCTGGTTTAGTCATATTTTTTCACCCTATATATCGTTTCTTTATATAAAAATCCTTTATCTAAATTTTTTAATAATTTTTCAAAATCTTCTTCTGTTACTTTTTTCTCTTTATAATATTTGACAATTTTATTAAAAGTATTTTCTTCTATGTTAAAACTATTTAATGTTACATAATCAATATTTTTAAAATTCTTATATTCATTATACCCATTTAAAATATTGTTAGAGTAAACAACAGTTCCGTCACTATTATCAACAATGGGATATTTCTTACTTTCTTTTTTCATATAATTAATTTTAGAATCATCTACTAATTTAAAGGCATCTAAATAATTTTTAACTAACTGTCTTTTTGATGTAAAAATAGGAAAATATCCAAATATTGGCACAATTAATTTACTATTAGAATTTAAACTAATTTCATTTATTTCATCTAGTGTAACATCAGATGATACATATGTATAATTAACGCCATATTTATTCCAATAATTAATTGTTTCAAAATTAGTTGTCAAATGTTCTTGTGACCAGACTAATTCTGTTTCAAAGAAATTATCTAATTTTAAATTTACTAAGGCTGTATCTGCATAGAATATTCCCTTAATATTTAATTTATCTATTTCTTTTAATATTCCTTTTAATTCTTCTAACTCTTTACTATAAAAATTTTTGTTTAAAGAAATAAACAATTCTTTTTTATTTTTTAGACATATTTTATTTATTTTTTTTAATTCTTCTAAATCTATATAACAAGGCATATTAACAGACATATTTCTAATACCAAAAAGATAACCATCAGTGTACTCAATTGTATTTTCTATATTAGTATTAGATGGTATAATTAATAATTTTGACATAATCTCACATCCTTTTGGTATTATAACAAAAAAGGAATAAAAATTCCATAGTTAGATATAATTATAATCCCTCAATTCTTATATTTTTATATCAAAAAAATATTGATAGTTTTCAATATTTTTTATTTTATTATTGATTTTGAGACAGATATAACTGGGCGAACACCGATACCAATACTAATAACAGTATCGTAGCTCAAGCCACCGCTCCTACCCACATCCCACGCAAGAGTAGATTCACTTATATTCGCATTACTTGTCCAATATCCCCATATATCTTGATCTGCATTATTTAAACATCCAAAATCTTTACAATCATTTCTTGTTCTATCATATAGCCATCCATAATTACTTCTTTTACTTGTATCATTTTGATTATTACTTCCAAAATAAAACCAATCTTGTCCTGTTTTACTTGCATCAAAGTTAGTATTTCCTGATATTTTAGCTACTTCATTTGCTGTGATTAATCTAGCAGCTACTTTCCAAGCTTTTGTATCATTTTCAAGCTCTCTCGCTACTTCCTTCATTTCACTATTATTTCCACTTGAATTCCATGCTACTTTTGCTGTTGTATTATGGTCTAATATTAAGTTGACGGATGAAGAACTTTCTTCATCATTAAATGTATACCATTTCATGCATCCACTTTTTGTTCCTGTTAAACTCACTGCTTCACTTTCTGTGCATTTTTCTCCTGTTGTTGGATTATAGTATATAGCTGTTCCATTTTCATATTTCTTTTTCTCACTTGATTTTATTGCTTTTCCATTTGTTACTATATAGTTATCAAATGTTAAATCATATCTTGTTACATTACCTTTACTTATTACTACAACTCCATTACTTGGAGTACTTCCTTTTACTGATATTCCTAATTTTTTTAATTCTTCTACTGAATAAGCTCTATCTTTAACCTTAGAGGCATTTGTATCAACTTCATTTATCATTACTTGTTTTTCTATAGCATCTATATAACCTAGAGCTGATGACTCTGCTGCTCCTTTTTTAGCTTTTTCTATTACTCCTAATATTGTTGGAGTTGCGATTAATGCGATTATTGCTAGTATTACTATTACAGCTAGTAACTCTATTAGTGTAAAACCTTTTTTATTCATTCTATCATTCCTTTCAACACATTAAAAAAGAGAGGTTTGTACCCCCCCCCGACTTTGAAATTTTTTTATCTCTCAGTCAATATTATTATTTTGTTTTACATACTTATTTTAACAAAATAATTTTAAATTAGCAACACTAATAATCTTTATACTTATTATATTGTTCTATAAAATAATCATCAGTCATTCCAGCAATATAATCTATAACCACTCTGTTGTTATTTGTATTAGTTTTATATTCATTACTCATTTTATTATAAAAAACAGTATAAATATCTTCTTTTGTTTCATTATTTTCAAGTTGATTTAAATATACTTCAAATAATTTAGAAAACATTTTTTTATACATATCTATTTGTTCTTTGCTATTAGCCTTATTATAAATATGTTCATAATTAAATTGTTTTAACTCTTTTAAAGCATTAAATATTTCATTGGACATTTTTATATATGGTTTACCTAAGCTATTATTTATAACATCTAAAATAATAGTATTTATAATATTTCTATTATCTGTACCAAGAATAGATGAAATGGATTTTGGAATTTCATCTTTATTTAAAACACCTAATCTAATAGCATCCTCAATATCTCTTCCAACATAGCCAACTATATCACTAAGTCTAACTACACATCCTTCTAATGTCATAGGCACTAATGATTTAACTATATCTTTGTCTGTATAACATTTATAATATTGATTTAAAAAGTCTTCTTTTGTTTTTTTCACTGGCTTATATTCTTCCATACAAAATTCACCATTATGACATAATATTCCGTCTAATGTTTGAATAGTTAAATTATTACCTTCACCATTATTTTCAACAAACATCAAAAGTCTAGCACTTTGAACATTATGATTAAAATATGTATTGTCATATTTCAAACTTAATTCATTTAATATAGCTTCTCCGTTATGACCGAATGGAACATGTCCTAAATCATGTCCTAAAGCAATTGCTTCAATTAAGTCCTCATTAAGTCCAAGTGATCTTCCAATTGTTCTTGCTATTTTACTTACCAAGTTAACATGAACCATTCTTTTTGTAATATTATCATTATCAGTCAAACTAAATACTTGAGTTTTATCCATATACCTTGTATAAGATAAAGAATAAATAATACGATCTATATCCCTAAAAAAAGATGGTCTAATATCTTCTTTGTAGAGCTTTAATCTTATAGCATCTTTATCTTTTGTTGCAAATTTGGAATAATTTTTTTCATATCTTAACATATTTTCTTTTACACTCATACTATCACCATTTTCATTATATATAAAGAAAAAAACAAGAAATGTTTCTTTACTCTAATACTGCTTTTATTCTTCTTACTCCAGCACTACTAGCTTCTTCTTTTTTTATCTTAAAATGACCAAGTTCACTAGTATTTTTAACATGTGGCCCTCCACATAATTCCTTAGAAATACTACCAATTGAATAAACAGTTACGACATCAGGATATTTTTCAATGAACATACATTCAGCACCTGATTTAATAGCTTCTTCTTTATTCATTTCATCACATCTAACTTCTAATCCTTCATCAATCCATTTATTTACTAATTCTTCTATTTTAATTTTTTCTTCATTTGTTAACTTATGGTCGCAAGAAAAATCAAAACGCATTCTTTCACTTGTAATGTTAGATCCTTTTTGATGTACATCAGGACCAATAACAACTTTAAGTGCTGCATTTAATAAATGTGTGGCTGTATGATATTTAATTTCAATTTCACTATTACCAGCAAGTCCACCTTTGAATTTACCAGCTGATGCTGTTCTAGATAATTCTTGATGTTTTTTAAATCTTTCTTTAAAGCCATCTTCATCAACTTTCATATTTCTTTCACTAGCAAGTTCTACTGTAAGTTCAATTGGAAAACCATATGTATCATATAATCTAAAAGCTGTTTTACTATCTATTTCAGTAGCATTTTTAGTTTCTTTTTCAAATTCTCTAAGTCCCTTTTCAAGAGTTTTATTAAATTTGATTTTTTCATTTTTTAAAACATCTAAAACAACTAGTCTATTTTCTTTTATTTCAATATAATATTCTTCATACATATCCATTAATAAAATGGCAATTTCTTGTTCCCAATTTGAATTAATATCAATATTTAATTTTTTAGCATGTCTTATAGCTCTCCTAATAAGTCTTCTTAAAATGTAACCTTGATCTGTATTACTTGGTTTTATTCCAGATGGATCGGCACTTATAAAAACTGCTGTTCTTAAATGATCTGCTATAATACGCATACTTTTTTCATTACCCTTATATGATAAACCTGATATTTCTTCTATTTTATTAATTATAGGTTTCCAAATACTTGATTCATAATTATCTAATTTTCCTTCTAAAATTGCAGTTGTTCTTTCAACACCCATACCAGTATCAACATTTTTTTTAGGTAATTCTATTATAGAGCCATCACTTTGTTTGTTAAATTGCATAAAAACATTATTCCATATTTCAACCCATCTATCATCATCAGGATCAAAAAATTCTGGTATTTCATCATCACTTCTAAAATAAAATATTTCAGTATCTGGTCCACATGGTCCTATTTCTCCTGCAATCCAAAAATTATCATTTACTGTTTTAGCTATTTTATTTTCACTTATACCAAGACTAAACCATTTATTATAACTAACCTCATCAAAAGGAATTAAATCATTTCCTTCAAAAACAGTAACAGCTAATCTACTGGTTGGAATATTCAAAACTTTGGTTAAAAATTCAAAACTCCATTCAATACTTTCATTTTTAAAATAATCTCCTAAACTCCAATTACCTAACATTTCAAAAAATGTATGATGTGTTTTATCTCCAACTTCATCTAAATCATTTGTTCTAATACATTTTTGATAATCACAAAGTCTTGTTCCATAAGGATGTGGTTGTCCTGTCAAATATGGAATTAATGGTTGCATACCAGCAGTATTAAATAAAACTGATGGATCATTTTCTGGAACAACTGGCGCACTTGGAATTTGTTTATGTCCTTTACTAACAAAAAAATTTATATATAAGTCTTTAAGATTCATTTTGTACCTCCTTTAATAATTTTACTACTTTTTCTCTTAAATCATCTAAACTACCATCATTAATAATTTCGTAATCAAAATTACCATAATCATCAAGATCTATCTCAGTAGGATGTTTTTTTTCTTCTTCTGTTAGGCCATTATCAAAATTAGGCCTAATAATATGAATACTTTTTACATTATCAAAATTCATTTTTGGAATATCAATTTCTTTTTTAAAACGGGCGTCTGAAACAGTTATACAATCAAAAAACAATGAATATACTTTTAAATCGTCAATTAATTTTTTTATTAAAAAGTCATCGCCTAAATTTTTTCTTATAATATCAGTTCCTAATTTTTGCAAAAGTTCTCTTGGTTTATTACTTTCACTACCATCCCAATTACTTATTTTTTTTGCATATTCTTTTATATAAAATGAATATTGAATATTAAGATGTTTCTTTTTTTCCTTTTCCATTTCTTCTTTTATAAATGCTGCAACAGTATCTTTACCAGCTCTTGCTTTTCCACCTATTATATATATTTGTGTATTCATAAATCACCTATAAATTTTCAAATAAATCAATATCGAATTTATCCATAAAAAACATAAAAATTGATTTAGTTACAGCTATAAGTGGAGTTGAAATAACCATACCAACAATACCAAAGAAATGTCCAAAAATCAAAAGCCCAACAATTATTGTTACAGGATGTAACTTAGTTGTTTTACTCATAATAACAGGTTGAAGTAAATTTCCCTCAATAAATTGGATAACTACAACTGATATAAGTGTTAAAATCCCAATAAGTGGGTTTTGTGATAAACCAACTATAACTGCTGGAACACCGCCTATATAAGGACCTGCATATGGAATAACATTTGTAATACCACAGAAAAGTCCAAATAATAATGGGGCTTTAAGTCCAACAATCATAAAAGCTATTGATGTTATAACAAAAACAAAAAATGCATCTATCAAGGCTCCATCAATAAATTTTCTAAGAGAATTATTTACCTCATTTAATAGTTCTCTTGCGTCTTTTTGAACCTTTTTAGGAAATAAAGTAATTACCAACTCCCCTGCATTATCAAATCCAATAAGTAAATAAAAGCCAATAATTAACCCAACCACAAATGAACCAAGACCTGATGCTAATGTCTTAACAGTACTAACAGCTAAATCTGGTAAGGTTGTAGCTAATGAACTACCATATTCTTCCATTTTTGAGTACATATTATTTACAAACCCTTCAACATCAAATCCAGCAACACTATTTGTTTTTCCAAATACATCATTAATCCATTTTTGAATACTATCAAAAATACTAGGAATTGAATTTACAAATTCATTTATTTGATTAGTTAAAATAGGAACAATCGAACAAACAATCACAGCTATTAACCCTAAAAAAACAATATAAACAATAGTTGTTCCCAGTCCCCTTTTTATTCCTTTCTTACTCAATCTTTTTACTATTGGTGCAAATAGCCAGGCTAAAAATAAGCCAATAAATAAAGGAATTAAAATTTTTAAAATAACTGTTAAAAATTTTCCAATATGAAGTTCTTGGAATACTTTTATGATAAAAAAAGCTCCAAGAATTATGATAAGAAAATATGCTATTTTTAAAATTTTGTCCATTGTGCTTATAGTATCATTTATTTTTTCAATATCTAATTCTTCCTTATTTTTAAATTTTTTTAACATATTATCACCTGTAATTCATTATATCAAAAAAAACAAAGAATATAAACATTAATTGACTATATATAATAAATTTAATTTATCACTACTATTTTCTAAACTTGTATTTATAGTTCCTAAATAAAAAATAGCAACTATAAATATTAAAACACAAATCATAATTCTACTTTTAAAAACATCTCTAATTACATCTATCATACAAACTCCTTCTTTCTAAGTTAATAATAACACGAACAATTATTCGTGTCAATGATTTTACGAACAAAAGTTTGACATTTTACATTTTTTGTGTTAAACTACGTTTATACAAAGGAGGTTGCTTATGAATAAATTAACAAAAAGACAAGAAGAAATTTTAAATTATATTAAAAGATATGTTGTTTCTCATGGTTATCCACCTACAATAAGAGAAATAGGTAGTGAATTAAACCTATCATCACCAGCAACAATTCATGCTCATTTATCTAATTTAGAAGAAAAAGGGTTCATTAAAAGACAAGGAACAAAAAATAGAGCTATTGAATTATTAGTTGAAAATGAATATGCTAAACAAGATGAAGCAACTGTTGAAGTACCATTACTTGGAAAAATTACAGCAGGAAGTCCAATAGAAGCAATTGAAAATCCTGATGAATACTTTTCTTTACCCTCATATTTAATTCCAAAAAATAAAGAAGTTTTTACTTTAAACGTTAGTGGATGTAGTATGATTAATGCCGGAATATTAGATGGTGATATTGTAATTGTTGAACGTAGCAACAATGCTAGAAATGGAGAAATAGTTGTAGCCATGAATGATGAAAATGAAGTTACATTAAAAACCTTTTATAAAGAAAATGATCATTTTAGATTACAACCTGAAAATGATACAATGCAACCAATTATTTTAAATAATGTTTCTATCTTAGGAAAAGCAATAGGATTATATAGAAAGATTTAAAAAAGACCAGTTTTAAACTGGCTTTTATTTTGTTCTTTTATACATATATACTACTATATATGGGTTTTGGACTGAAAAAGCACTACCACTACAATTTATACAACTATCAGTATTAGTTGCAGTAGTAGTTTGTCCAGAAACGGTTATTTGTGCATCATCAGTATTTACACCTTGTGAATACCTTCCAGCTGCACCTTCTCCTGAATAATCATATCTAACATATCCTAGTTGAGAACTTCCACCCGCTGTAACAACCTGAGTATGACTATGAATTCCGGTCCAAGAAGAAACTTGTAATTGAGGTATATGATGATTATGAATTGGTAAATTAGTATTTTTTAAAGTAACTTTACTACTTCCTCCCGTTGTTCCTGCTGTATAACTTGTTTCACCATTACTTCCTGAACTTATAAGTGTTCTACCACTTCCATAAACTTCCCATGTTCCGCCTATTTTATTAGTCACTTCTGAAGCGGTTGTTATACTTGTTGATATATAAATGCTTCCAACAGGATATATTTTATCTAATGTGTTATTTTGTAAATTAGAAACAGTTGTTTTTAATGCTGCTAACTCTTTTTTTATAGAACTAACCTCATCACTATTATCAGCTAAGCTATATAATTCATCTAGTGAATCTTGAAGCGTTGCATTACTTCCTAAATTAGACCCTGTTGGAGCACTTACTGATACATCACTTGCATAAAATTTTGTTCCGGCATATACACTTATACTTCCAAATATTAAAGCTATTATTATCCCAAATATTATCTTATTATTCATACTATAACTCCTTCCTATACAAAAAAAAGAGGGTTTTATACCCCCCCCCCGACTTTGAATTTTTTTTATCTCTCAGTCAATATTATTATTTTGTTTTACATGATTATTTTAACAAATTAACTTTATCTTGGCAAGCATTTATACATACATTATTACAAAAAAAAGAGAGCTTAAGCTCTTGATGAATATTTACCATCTGCTGTTGTTACTAATATTTTTTCACCTTGCTCAATAAAAAGTGGAACTCTTACTAATAATCCAGTTTCAACATATGCATCTTTTAAAGCATTATTTGTTGTATTTCCTTTTACAGCTGGTTCAGTTTCAACAACAGTAAATTCAATTTTATCAGGTAAAATAAGTCCTAAAAGTTCACCTTCAAACATAACAACATCAACCATCATATTTTCAAGTAAATATTTTTTATCTTCTCCTACTTGATCAGCAGTTAATTCTAATTGCTCATAAGTATTCATATCCATGAAAAAATATGTATCACCAGTATTATATAAATATTGAACGTTTGATCTAGAAATATTAGCTTTTTCAAATTTAACATTTGTATTAAATGTTCTTTCTACTGTACCACCAGTTCTCATATTTTTAAGTTTTGTCTTCATAAAGGCTGAACCTTTTCCCGGTTTAACATGTAAGAATTCAACTACTTGATAAATATTACCTTCAATCATCAATGTCATACCATTTTTAATATCATTTACATTTATCATAACTTACCTCCAATTATTTTTCTTCTTTATGAACTGTATGTTGCATACATCTTGAACAATATTTTTTTAATTCCATACGTTCAGGTGTGTTTCTTTTATTTTTTGGAGTACGATAATTTTTTTCTCCACAAACAGTACATTTAAGTGTTACTAATTCTCTATTTTCACCCTTTTTTGCCATTTCTAATTCCTCCTTTTAAAAAAACTATAACTATTATAACAAATTATTCATTATTTTAAAACCTTTTTCTTTGATTTATTATATTCTTTGATAAAAACTAATAATTCTAAGGATAAACTAAAAAAATTATAATCATCATAAATATTTTCTATATTAAATGTTTCACTAGTTATATTTTTCAAAAATTCTAATAACCCATTATCCAAATCAATTTCAAAATTTTTATATGTTTGATTAAATTTCAAAATATTTAATACTCTATTTACTTCAAATAATAAATCCTTATAAAATACCTTTTTTCTATCCTTATCATTTATAATAGTTCTGGTATATACATTTTTTAAAACATCAATGTTATCTGACTTTATTAAAACACTTATTAACAAATGATAATCAATTGATTTACAAACAATACTATTAGCTATAATATCAATATATCTTTCATCCAAATCATAATTTAATATTAAATCATATGCTAATAATTCATTGTTATAATAAATAATTTGTCCGATTTTTTTAGCTAAGACATCTTTTTTTATCTTTTTTTTCACAATAAACACCCCCACGTTGTTTAATTGCTTAGTTATTATAACATAATCATTTATAAATTTCAAAATATTTTTCACTAATACGTTTAGTTATTCTTTTATTAACATAGCTTTGATATTCACTACCATAATTATATATATCAGGAGAAACTACTGTAAAAGTAACAACTGGGTCATCACTTGGAGCATATCCAACAAAAGTATTACTAACAGTTTCTGTATCAACTATACCATCTAAATCTGTATCAACAAAGCTTTGACTAGTCCCTGTTTTACCAGCAGGATTATATGTTCTATCAATATATCCTGATCCGGTTCCACCATATTCTAATACCTTCTTTAAACCTTCTTGAACTCTTTTCATATAAATATCTTCTGTATTAACTTTATTTAATTCCTTTGGTTCTGTTTTATAAATACGATTTGTTAGATTACTACTTGCTTCATAAACTTCTTTAAGTAAATAAGGTTTTAATCTGCTACCATTATTTGCTATGGTAGAAATATATTGTGACAACTGTAATGGTGTATAATTATCATACTGTCCAATAAC
Organism: uncultured Bacilli bacterium; assembly: GCA_934155005.1. Lineage (GTDB taxonomy): Bacteria > Bacillota_I > Bacilli_A > RF39 > UBA660 > CAJOJO01. Next base: position 48,118 of record CAKPGR010000006.1, read on the forward strand.
AAAATCCAAAAGTAAACCACCTGATTCATTTTTACCTTTTAAGCCCTCTGATTCATTTGGTAAATCAATTCCCGTTTTAACACCAAGTCCGAATTCATTAAAGGTTTTACGATAAATTTTAAAAGCATCATTTTCTAATTTAAATGGCATATTGTATGAATAATTAACACCTGCAACATTAAATGCTGTATAAAATTGATATGTATTAGAAGATTGCTTTAAAGCTGTTAGATCATCTAATCTACCTAAATATTTCCAAGAACACTTTGTTGGAGCACTTTTTAGTTTAACACAATTGTCATATCTAACTTCTCCTATTTTTAAGGCATTATTGTTATAACCAACAATATGTGATGCTCCTTTTATAACTGATCCTACAACTACTGAGGATGTAAAAATACCCGGTGTATAATCTAAAATTGCTATATCATTATCTTTAAAGACTATTTGTTTTCCAGACATAGCTAATATCTCACCTGTTTTTGGATTAGTAATAATAACAAAAGAACGATTATAATAATCTGTATTAGGTTCTTGTTTTGCTTTAATAAGTTCTTCTTCAATAATCTTATCAACTTCCATTTGAAGGTCAATATCAATGGTCAGAACAATATCATTGCCTTTGCTTCCCTCATTAACCAAATTTAAACTACCATCTTTATTTAATCTATATTCATTTTTTTTACCTTTTAAATAATCGTCATATTGATATTCTAAATAGCTTGTTCCAACTCTATCATCTCTAGAATATCCTTTTTTTAAATAATAACTCATTAAATCTTCTGGTATCCCCACTTCACTAGTTGAAACAGTCCCAAAAATACTCTTAAATGTATCATTGTATAAATAACTTCTATTCCAATCCAATTTAATTGAAAAGCCTTTTAACTCTTCTTTCATACTAGCTACCTTTGCATATTCTAAATCTGTTACATCTTTATTTTTAATTACTTTTTCAGAATAAGAAAATCCTTTATTCATTAAATAATATATATAAGCAGCCTCTAAATCTAATTCATTAAAAGAATTTAATTCATCTTCTGTAACTCTTTTTAATTTTAGATTTTCAATATCTTTACCAGTTAATTTTCTATAACTTAAATCAATATATTCTTTTTCACTTATTTTATTTTTAGCTTTTTCACTATATTTTTTTATCCAAAAATTTCTTTTTATAGAATCTGTTATTTTACTATAATCAACATCAATTATATTAGCTACTTTATACGCTAAAGCAATTTCTTCTTTAGTAGATAAACCATTTTTCTTATAATAAATTACTTTAACAGGTTCATTATCAACTAATAACTTATAATTCCTATCATATATTCTTCCACGAGGTGCTGTCTCCCCTTCTAAAATATTAGTATTTATAGCATTGTATTTTTCGCGATAAAAATTATATCTAACAATTTGAATATGAAATAGGTTAATAAATAAAATAAAAAGTAAAATAGAAGTAATAAATATTAATATATTAAAACGATTTATTTTTAAAATTTTTTTCATAATATCTATCCTTTCTTTAATCTTTATATTTATTTATCATATTATTAATTAGGTGATTTAAGTGATTATAAATTTTATAAAAAAATATGTTGATAAATTAAGTATTGATGATGTATATAATTTTAGTTCAAGTAATGGTGTTCAGCTTAAAAGTTATGAAGCTGATTTTATCTTAAAAAAAATTAAAAAAGATTGGTACAATTTAATTTATGATACAGATAATGAAATATTAAAAATAAAAGATAAGTTAGAACCTACAACTTATCTTAAAATTAAAGAATTAGCAACTTTTTATAAAAACAAATATAATAGTTACTTATAATAATTTTTTATATCATTTAATAAATCTTTATTAAATGATTTTTTTCTAATCATTTCTATTTCAAATTTATATGGTGGAAGTTTTTCTTTTAAGTCAGGAAAAGAAACATATGGTGTTTCTAATATTTTAGGAATACCATCTAATTTTTCATGATAGATAATTTTAAGCAAATTATCAAATCCAATTGTACCAAGTCCAATATTTTCATGTCTATCTTTTTTAGAACCACATGTATTCTTACTATCATTAATATGCACACAAGCTAGATTTTTTAAACCTATCTTATCGTCAAATTCTTCCAAAATTTTATCAAAGTTCTCTAGATTATATCCAGCATCATTTATATGACATGTATCAAGACAAACTCTAATTTTACTCTTATCAGTAACGCCGTTTATTATTTTTCTTATCTCGTCAAAATTAATTCCCACTTCTGAACCTTTTCCAGCCATTGTTTCTAAACAAATTTTAACATCTGTATCAAAATCAATTTGATTTAAAGAATAAATTATACTTTCTATTCCTTCTTTAGATCCAATACCAACATGGCTACCTGGATGTAAAACTAATAAATGAACACCTAATTTTTCACATCTTTTAATTTCTTCCTTTAAAAAACTAATTCCAAAATCTCTTTTTAAAGGATTTGCTAAATTAATTATATATGGAGCATGAACAACAACATTATTGATATCAATACTATTTTCTTCTAACATTTTTTTACCTTTAATAACTAAATCATCATCAATCTTAGCTCGATTAGTATTTTGTGGAGCTCCAGTATAAAACATAAATGTATTTGAAGAATAACTTAATGCTTCTTTTATACTCCCAACTATTTGATCATCTTTTTTAAAGGAAACATGAGAACCTATTATTAAATTATACATAACATCACCAAATATATTTTAACACATTTTTATATTAAATCACTTTTTTTTATAATATAAGTTTTTTTATTTCTATAAAAAGCGTAAAAAACATCATTTAATTTTAAATTATTTTTGTTTAATATGTGATAAAGCCAAGCTTTATTTTTATTTATTTCTTTTAAAATTTGATAATCAATAACCCCATCAACAATAATAGGCATTGGATAGTCTTTTGTATTTTGAAAAACTGATAGAGTTCCACTATTTTCTAAAACAGCATAATCAACATCCTCAATACTTTTAATTCCTTTTTCTCTTAATTGACTAAGTAAGTCATCAAGTGTATATCTAATTTTCGCCATCTTACTAAACACAACTTTGCCATTTTTAATAATAACAGTTGGTCTTCCATCTAAAAAATTTCTTATAGTAGTTGATTTCATACTAATATAGCTAAGTGTAATTTGAATTAAAACAAGTGATGTAATAGGAATTATAGATACAAGAAGCGATCTTTTAGTTTCCTCTATTGATAGTGCGGCAAGTTCAGCAATTAAAACAGTTACAATTAAATCAATGATACTAAGTTCTCCAACTTCTTTTTTTCCCATAATCCTATATGCTATGACGATAAAAAAATAAAGAAAAATTGTTTTTATAAATAATGTTATATACATATTATCACCTATTTTATTATGTTAATATCATATTTATTTATTCAATACATATTTTTTATTAGGGTGATTTTATGAATTATTTAAAGTTATTATTAAAAAATACTTCAATTTGTATAGGTATATTATTTATTCTTAATTTATTTATAACATTATTTAGTTATTTTAATATTATTTCTAATACTTCTATTATAAAAATAATAACACTTTTTATATCTCTTTTAATTGGTGGATATTTAACTGGTATAAACAGTAAAGAAAAAGGATGGTTAGAGGGTTTAAAATTTAGTTTAATTATTATATTACTTTTCTTAATAATTAACTTATTGTTTATAAAAAGTTTTAATTTTTCTAATATTATTTATTATATTATAATTATGATTTCTTCTATTTTAGGAAGTATGATTGGAATATCAAAAAGAAAACTTGATTAAAGCAAGTCTTCTTTTATTATATATCAAGTTATTATTTTTTAAATTTTTCTTTTACTTTACTGTTTTTAATGTTATACTATTAAAACAAGAGGTGGTAGTATGGAAAAAATAGATGTTAATTTTGATTTTTCTGAATTAAATCCTGTTTATATTGGATGTGAAAGTAATATCTACTATATATATGATTTACTAATAAAAGTATTCAAAACAGATAATATAGATATATTAAAAAATAAAAGAAAAAAAATTGAAATTTTAAACAGTTTACCTATTGAATGTAAACCTATATTAGCAATTGAAAAAAATGGTGTTAGTATCGGATATGCTATGAAAGAGATGAAAAATTTTAAAACTTTAGATGATAAATTATTATCTACTAGAAAAAATTTAAAAATTGAAGAATTAAAAAAGATTAAATTAGAATTAGAAAGATTACATAAATTTGGGATTATATATGGTGACTTAGGTCTTAGAAATATTTTAACTGATGGAAATAATTTTTGCTTTTGTGACTTAGACAATTGTAAAATTAATGATTATAATTTTGATATGCCTAATATCAATCAAAAACTTTATTTAAAAAGGGTTCAAGAAATAGATGAAAAATTAGATGATTATATGTTTAATATTTTAACTATTGGTTACATATATAATATTAGTTTATCACATGTATTATCATATTTAAGAGATTATGACATACCTTTTAGATTTAATACTAAAGAAAATAAAGATATTCTAAATACTATGTTTTTTGTTTCAGATAAAAACAAGGATAATATTGATTTATTTATTGATAATGTTAAAACATTCAAAAAAAGGCATTAAAAGCCTTTTTTATGATGTTCTTTTAAAAGCATATACTTGAACATATTTTGGATTTATACTTACATTTTGTTGACTATTATTTGCATATGTATGTGTATGGCTTGTACTATTAGATCCAGTTGTAGATGCTTTCGTTGTAATTGTATGTGTATGAGCTCCAGCACTTGCAATAGAAGGATTTACATTTGATCCTGTTTCACTTTGGTTAGCAAATGGTACATCATAGCTTCCACGTGAAGAATGATATGCTCCATAATGTTTATATACTGTTCCGTCTGCACTCATCCAAATTTTTGAGCCATTATTAATACTATGACTATGTCCTCCTGCTGAACTAGTAGATCCACTTAAAGCAGGTATACTATGCGTATGATTAGCACTTTGATTTCCTGTTGTATGAGTTGGTATTTGATTGGCACTAAGTTTTACACTGTTAGATCCGCCACTTCCATTACCACCTAATCTTAAATATGTATCAGAAGCTCCATATGCTTCCCATGTTCCACCCATTTTTTTAGCCACATCACTTGCTGTTGTTATACTTGTTGAAAGATATATACTTCCAACAGGATACATTTCATCTAACATATCACTTTTTAATGAATTTATTTTTTTGTTTAATTCATCATATTTATCAGCTATACTATATAGTTCATCTAGTGAGTTTTGAAGATTTGCATCACTTCCTAGGTTAGAGCCTGTTGGAGCATTTACTGATATTCCATTTGCATAAAAATTACTTCCCGCATATACTCCTACACTTCCAAATATTATTCCACTTATTATTATTCCTAGTATTATCTTCTTATTCATTTTTTATCT
>CAKPGR010000007.1 GCA_934155005.1 uncultured Bacilli bacterium
TTTGTTATATCTATTCCACCTACTGGAAAATCATTATTTTCATAATTTTTTGTTACATATTCTTTTGATGCATCTATTAAGTTTGCGACACTACTTCTATATGATGCCACTCTTGATTTCTCTATATTATTTATTACTACTGGCGTTGTTATTAATCCTATTATACTTATTACTACTATTACAGCCAGTAACTCTATTAATGTAAAACCTTTTTTCATACTATCATTTCCTATCATACTATTTTTAGTTTCTACACACATTCTAACAAAAATCTACATTTTATACAATAAAAAATTGGTTTGTTAACCAATTGCAAACAATTTACAAAAAAAGAATGTTTATAATTAACTTTCATTAGTTAATTTTTTTATCATCCTTTTTTGTATTTCACATAAATAGTCTTCATTTATAATAGATTTATCATTAATATTATCTTCTAAAAAACTATATAAGACATAAAAATTTTGTATATTAAACAGTGTTGCGAAATCATATATAGATAATTCTTTTTCATAACATAATTCATCATTATAATAATCTTTAATAACAATTTTTTTATTTTTTGTACTACTATATTCATCTAGCATTATATTACCATGTGCTATAGCATTCCTTATATGTTCAACAATATTAATATTTTTAATATAATTATCAAAATCAAATTCTTTAATAAATATTTCCATATCACTTATTAAATTTATTATATTTTGTTTTTCATTATATAGATCATTTAATTTACCAGCCATTGCTTCTAATTTTTTTTTATTTATTTTTTCTTGTTCAGTATGTTCTAAATAGTTTTCTAAGTCCTCTCTTTGTTTTTCTATTATATCTTCTATTTTTCTTTTTTTATTTTTATATTTCAAAATATCTTTATTGTAACTCAAAAAAGTATGTTCAATATTCATATTAGGATCATCTAACAAAGTTAAATCTAGCTTAGAAAAATCCAAAGTTTTATTTTGAGTTAAATCAGCTAAATCATATTTTCCTTTTTCGGTTAATCCTTTTTCTAATCCGTATTGATAAAATGAATAGAAGCCAACTAAATTAGAAGCTAATATAGCATTATCTATATCAACAACAAAAATAAAATTTAAGTCAGTTTGATTTAATATTTCACTAATGGTCATATTAGGATTTTCTTTTAATACATTCATTAAATTTAAGTTAAGTATAATTCCCTTAGAATAATTAAATTTTTGAAATTGACCTTCTTTTAATTTTAATGTTTTATTAAGCAAATATTTAGCTAATGAAACCCCATCAAAATTTTTTAAGTATTCATATTCTTCAATATAATTATTTTTTATTTGATCATAATATTCTAAATCATAAATTGTCTGTATTTTATAAGATAAATTTATTCCTAAAATTTTTAATTTTTGTTCATTTATCTTTATATATTCTTTTATTCTTTTGTCACTTAATTCATCTTCTTCAAATATTTGTATAATTCTATTTCTCATTTTTTGAACGAAATTAATATAGGCTCCATCTCTTTCATATCCTAACATAGGTTCATCTTCTATTATTATTGTAATTAAATCTTTACAATATTTTTTAAATGATGGTTTCCCATAAACTTTTCTATTTATTACATATTTTAAATTACCATTTATAGTTACCGTTTTTCCTGTTAATTTATACTTTTCTATATTAATATCTAATGTTGCTATCATAGACACTAAATCCGTTATTTTAATAATTCCTTTTTTATTTTTTTCTTCAAATATAATTTGGTCATTTTCAACAATAAAATCTCCATGAGCTAATTTATTTCTAATTTTATTTAAAGTTGTTTGGGCATCTTTATATGATAATTCACCAACTGTATATCCATTTCCATTATCTTCAGCAATTTTTTTTACTAATATATTTAAGAATTCTGGATATAAATTTATTTTTACATCTTTATCTGAAATTTTTTCTATCAGTGGATCGATTGTTATAGTCAAATAAAAACCACTATAAATAGCCATAAGTAAATTATAGTTTATTTTTGATAGATCAATATCCATTAATCCATATTCTTCAATATAATTATTAAAGTCTATATGTGATTTAAAGGCCTGAAATAAATTTTTAAATCTTTTATCATCCATATTGTTCACCTCTAGCTATTTATATATTCATTAAATAAAATTTTTGTATATTAATTTTTTAATAAAGTCAATTATTTAGATTATAAATTAATCATAGCTATCATATATAATAGTATCTCCAAATTCAAAAAGTATATATTTTTTTCTTAATGATGGTAAGAAATATAAAATTTATTATTTTTAACTTTTTTATATTATCTATATCATAAATATATTTTTTAAATCTTTTTCTATAATATTTTAATCCTTAATTTAATTTTTCTTTATCAATTATAACATAAAATCAATTTTTTAGTTACCAAAATAAATTTATTATAATACAAAATATACAATATATATAATATTTATAAATTACTAACACTTTAAAATAAAAAAACAAATATCAAACACATAAGAATAATAACTTTTTTTCCTTTTCTATTTTAGATTTTTTTAGTCCAAACTCTACTATATAATTTTTGGTTATATTTATTATTTTAATATCTAAATATTTAACTATTAAAACATTAAATATATTATATCAATTTCATTATAATTCTATTAATTCTTTTTCTAGTTAGTGGTCTATAAAAACTATTTTTATAACGTCTTTTTGATTTGAATCATTCTATATATCAGACGCACAAAAATAGATGAGGCTCTAAGCACTTATTTTCATCTGTTTAAGAATCAATTAAATAAACTAATTAATATTATGGACAAGCTAAATTAAAATAGCTTTCTAATTTGTATATCTAAACTAAATTAATCTAAAATTTTTTAATATAAACAAAAATGAGAGTTTTCGCTCTCTTCAGGGGGCGACCTGGTTCTAATTTGTCTAGTTTTATAAAATATTAAAACCCTTATAAAATAAGGGCTTCTGTATTTTTAAGTTTATTAAAATTTACTTGGATTTAATAAAATTTATAGGGTTGTGCACCTAAAAGTGTACCTAAAAATTAGTTGTTTATATTATATTTTTCCTTTAAATCATTAATTTTTTCTTGTAACATTTTAATATTTATATTAATATCTTTAATACTTTCTCCTTCGTTAACTTTAGCAAACTCTTTTAATATCTCAAATATTTTCTTTTCAAATTCATTTCCATTTTCATTAATATAGTTCTCAACTCTTTTGAAAGATTCTTGTATTTCTTTATCAGCTAAATCAAACTTTTTAACTGCATCTGGTTCCTTCATAAATAAATCATATAGATTACTGATGTTAAATAATTGATCAAATAGAACTAGCGCTCTTTCATTATCTTTTTCAAATACTTGATTAAGCCTATTTTCACTTTTGTTCATTCTAATCTTTAATTCATCAACTTTATTCGATAATTTATCCATTGAATATTTTATTTTTTGTTTATTTAAAACTATTTCCTTTATTTTAGATTTATCAACTTGTTTATAAACTTCACCGAAAATATCATTAATAACAATTCTTAAATTTTCTAATATTTCAAAATCTATGTAGGCAGCAAACAAAATATTATTATCTTCATCATCTTTTAACGAATGATTTACTTGGTGTCTTATTGTCTCAATTATCTTAAATAAAGAAGCTTTATAGTTTTCTTTTTTATAATACTTATTATCAGTAGCTACATATTCTTGATTGATTATGTTTTCAAATTCTTCATATTTTTTTGTATTAATAAAATATTCTTTTGAATCCTGTATTGCTTTAACTAAATTATAAATTGATGCACAATATATTTTATAAATTTTTTCTCTATCAGTAAATATATCAATAAAATATTCTTTGTTTTCAAAATCAAGATAGACTTTGGATAGTGTATTAGACATAGTAATAAATTCTTGAATATTTAATATTTTTTTTATTTGCTTATTAGTATATTCCATATATAACACCTTCTTTAACTGTTTATTATATCATTATTTATAACAATAAATAAACTTTTAAAACTCATTGATGTTCGTTCTATAACATATAAAAAGAAGCTCTCAATCAGATGCTTCTTATTTTTTATTCATCAAATAATTTATTAAATGATTTCTTTCTTTTTCTAACTTTTTATTAAACATCATTAAATCATATCTTTTTTGGATAAGATTGTTAGTTAATTTGCTATATTTTTCTAAAATATCTTTTGGAGGAACTACAATAAATATTTTTTTTAAATCTTCATTATTAATAGCTTGTTGTGTTGCACCATGCGAATAATAATCTTTTATATTTTCAAAATTACTAAAATTTATATATGAATGAATATATGATAATGAATCATTAGTACATTTTAACCCAATAAATCCTGTTGATAATATATAGTTAGAAACAAATTCCACAGACTTACATGGGATAGTTATATGTTTTATACTTTTCTTCATTTTAGCAAACCAAATAGATTTACTAACCGGCTGCATATTTGCCCTTGTCTCTCTTTCATAAAATGTTATGGGCTTTCCTTCATCAAATTCTTCATTGCTTATATTCCCAGTGGCTAAATATTTCTTTTCAAATTCAAATTTTTCTAAACCTGGCTTTATTATCTCATATAATGAACAATCATACAAATTTTCTGCTTTCCATCCAACCGGAATATTGCATTTTATTTTATCATCAAAAATTAATGCTCCATGGTTTTTTACATATTCTTTTCCATCTTTATTTGGAAAATTAAATTCAACAAACCAATAATTATATAATTTCGATAAATATTTTTGAATAAACTCTATTTCATTTATATTATTTTTTATTAAATCATCGAATGGTGATATTTTTTTTAATATTTTTAATTGTTCTTCTTTATCCGGGATACTCACAGTAAATTTTTTCATGGTATCTAACAATAAATTTTTTTGTGCTGAACCAGATGCTAATTTTCGTAATCTTGGAGTTTCATATTTCATTAAATAATACAAATATTTTGGATAAATTAATGCTTGGTTAGGTTTTAAAATAGCAACACTTTTTTGAAAAGTGGTGCAATTCACATTATCCTCATTTTCAATGAAAACACTTTTACCAATAGTATCGCCGCTATTAGCATAAATTATGTCATAAGTTTCTAATTTAGTCCTTCTATTACATTGTTCAAAATCTTGTTTACTTATTTCTTTTGCCCCAGAATAGTCTATAAAATATGGTCTTAAATCTTTAACACTTATAAAATAATAACCCGAGCCTTTTTTTTCATCACATCCACCATGTTTTCCATCTATCAAATTTAAAGTCAATTCTTTCAATGTATAATTATTCATATTTAAAATTACCAACCTCTGCTTTTATTTGTGTTAATAGTTCTTTAGAACTGTTTTCAAATTTTTCAAGTTCATTTAAAAAATCTATATTTTCCTTATTAAAATTTTCGAATGAAATTATGTCCCTCTTATCAGTATAATCAAAATAATTTGAAGCAGGCAAGAAATAGTTGTTATTTCTTATGTCTGTGTTTGTAGTTAACACCGAAAATTTATTTTCTTCTAATGAGTTATCAAATGTATTTATTATTTTATCTATTTCTTTAGAGTGGAGAATTGTTTTTTGATTTTTACCATCTTTAATTTTTTCGCCTAAAATTGTTGCATCAACAAGCAATACATTTTCATTTGATTTTTGTTTATCAATAAAAATAATACTTACATTTGTTCCTGTGTTAGCAAATATATTAGAAGGCATAGAGACAACACCTTTTAACATGTTAAGTTCAACTAAATTCTTTCTAATTTCCATCTCTATACTTGTTCTACCAGTTAAAAAATTAGTTGGAACTACTATAGCTGATTTACCATTGTCCTTCAGCGAATAAATTATATGTTGTATAAACATTAAGTAAATAGCCATTGAATCTTTATCCTTCTTAGGTATATTGGGTACACCAGCAAAAAATCTATCTTTGTATTTATCATCAGCAAGTTGATCTCTTGTTTCACTAAAATCTGTTTTAAATGGCGGATTACTCACTATGTAATCAAATTGTGCTAATCCATTTTTTTCTTTATTTAAATGAGCAGGATTCAATAATGTATCTCCATGAATAACATTTCCTAAAGAATGAACTAAATTATTTAAAATTAGATTTAATCTCAAAAATTCATTTGATTTTTGTGAAATATCTTGTGAATAAATTGTACAATTTTCTTCACCAATTTGGTGGGCTAATGCTAATAATAAAGTTCCTGATCCTGCTGCTGGATCATATAGTGTCACATTTTGTATTGGATCAGGAGCTAAGATTTTAGCTATGATTCTGGCAATTGAATTAGGCGTATAATATTCTGCATATTTACCAAAATCCTTATTATAATCTTTAATTAAATATTCAAATATAGTTGCAAAGAAATCATATTTTTTTGAAAATGCATTTTCAAAACTAAATTCTACTAGTTTAGATATTATTGCCCTAAAAAATGCATTTCTTTTATCTGATTCAGTTATATATTGAGATAATGTATCAAATAATTTAATTTTTTCTTTTGAACCCGTTTTAACTGAAAATATATCAACATTATCGTTTGATATACCTATTAAAGCATTATCAAATAATTCATAAAATTCAGGAATTGTTGAGTTTTGATTATTAAATAATGTACTTACTCTATACGAATTTTGAATTTTAGCTACATTTGCTCCCATTCTCATTGTTAATATTGAAAACTGTTCAGGGCTTAAAGAGTCTAAATATTTTTCTACTTCTTTTGTAGTTGAATTTTCATTAAGTTCTTTTGCTACTTTTTTTGTTTCATATATAAACTTATCATTTAAGTATTTATATAAGAAAATTTCTGTTATGATTTTATATTCACTTGATGCGTTTCCAAGGCCATATGTCGAACATACACTTTTTAACTCATCAATCATCTTTTCTGTTTTTCTTATTATTTCTCTTTCTGTTGTCATATGTTTAGACTCCTTTCTGCTAAGTATGTTTCAACAATAACTTCTGTAAAAAATTGAACTTCATCTATTACAATTGTAATATTATGCTTATCGAATTCATCTAAAGTCATTGGCATAATTGTTTGTTTAAAGTAAGATTCTGTATCCATAATATCGTATTTTCTTAATAAAATATCATCTATTTCATTTTTTAAGTTTGTTAATATTTCATATAAATCAGCTTGATTAAATTCAGAAATTCTTTCTAATACTCTCTTATGAATCTTAACATATTTTTCATCACCAGAATATTTTACTAATAACCTATTATTACTTTCGTTTAATGAATGTATTTTTTTCATTAATTCATCTAATTTAATTGTATTATTGTTCATATCCGCTACTGTTAAATCTTCAAAATTAATTGATGTAAACAAATTATTATATTCTCTAAACAAAAGAATATATTTCATATCATCTTTATCTATATTAATTAAGAATTCTTTTCTTACTTCATCAAATTTTTGTTTATATTTATCTGCTATTACTAATTCTTCTTCACTTATTTTTCTGAAGTTAAAATCAATATTAGCTAATGCTACATTAAGCATACTTGCAGTATCTTGATTTTCTTTATTAGTCAAATTTATTATATCGATTCTTCTTTCAACTTCATGAACCATTTTACTTACTCTATCAATCTTGATTCTTCCTAATAAATCATTATATCCAAATGCTTTAATAACATTATAAAGATCTTTGTAAGTAATCATTATTTTCTTTAAATCAATTAAATTTTTCTTTTCTAATTCATTAATTTGTTGAGAGAATATTTCAAGATTTTCACTATCATATTCGAACAATTTATTTTCAATATCTTTTATACTTTTTTCAATTTCTTCTTGTGATAAAAAGATATTACTATAAGTTTTAAAATCTTCACCTAATTGTTGTTGTAACTCATTGCAATATACAGCATTTGTTCTATCAAATTCTTCTCTAATATCTGCAAAATCTACAACATATCCATATTTAAAATTCTTATATGGTCTATTAACTCTTGTTAAGGTTTGCAACAAATTATGTGCTTTTATAACTCTGCCTAAATAGATTTTCTTTAGTCTCGGAGCATCAAAACCAGTTAATAACATATTTTGAACTACAAGAATATCTATTTTACCCTTTTTAAAATCATCTACTTCTTCGCTTCTTGTCTTTTTATCATCTTCATTATATAAAATTAATGCTTTTGATAAATCATAATCTGCTAAATCACTAAATACATTTCTTGCTTGAGCTTGCGAATCACAAACAATCATTCCACCTATAGTTTCATCATTATACATTAATCTAGATTTTTTAAAGTCATCTACTATATATTTAGTTAATGCTTTTGTATATTTAGGATGAGCAAAAATTTCTTCTTCCTTAGATAAACCTAATGTTCTTTTAATTTCATCTAAGGTATTGTTCAATTCTGTCTTATATGATGTTTCTATACCTTCCCTAATTAATTTCAAAGTATAACCGTCAGCAATTGATTTATTATAATAATATTTATGAATATAATCTCCAAAGATATCCTTTGTACTATAGTTTTCACCAATTAATGGAGTTCCTGTTAATCCAATAAAAACACCTTCTCTATCAGATGAAAATAAATTTGCTAAGAAAGACCCTTTTGGATTATAACTTCTATGTGCTTCATCTAGAAAATATATTCTTTGTACATCAACATTATAATCAGCTTCTTTTACACTAGAATCTTCTGAAAATTTTTGTATATTAACAACATTAATTGCTAAATTACCAGTTTTTGAAACGGCAGATGTTTCTTTTATTGTATTTTTAAACTCTTCTTTAGAATTTACTCTTGTAACCTCTAATCCTCTTGCAGTAAATTCCTGACTAGCTTGTTTTAATAAATCTAGTCTATCTACTACGAAATAAAATTTTGCAACTTTACCACTTTTTTGAAAATAGTCAGTAATATATTTAACATTATAATATGCTAATGCAGTTTTTCCTGAACCTTGTGTATGCCAAATTACACCTTTTTTAATATTTTTATCTAAAGTATTTTCAATGGCTAATGTTGCAAAGAATTGTTGGTATCTCATTACATGTTTTTGTATTTCAATAATTCCATCTTTATTAGATCTTTCAACATATACAATTCCATATTTTAACAGTTTTAAAATTCTTGATTTATGAAATAAGGATGTAATTAATCTATTAGTTGGTGAAGTACTACTTAAGTTAGTAGAATACTCTGGTGTTCCTTTAATTGATACATAATTATTATCTTTTAAAATATTGTTTTCTTGTACATAATCTAAATCTTGAATTTTACTAAAAATAGAAGTATCTTCTTCTCTAAAACAGTTAAAAAACACATTATTATAACTAGTTGTTCCATAGAATGCACCTTCTATTGGTACACCTGAATCTTCATTATATTCTTGGTTATTTGAAAATAATAATAATTGTGTAATATTAACAAATTTCTTAAATTTCTTATTTTTAAATCTATCATTAATTCTATTTCTCTCTGCTAATATACCTTCTCTATTATTTGGCTTTTTTACCTCTAAAAATCCTAATGGCATACCATTTATTAACATAATAACATCTGGTCTGAATTCATCCTCACCATTTTTATATGTTAATTCAGTCACAACGTTATATTCATTATTTTTTTCATCTTCAAAATCGATTAGTTTAATTCCTTTATATCCGTTAATTAAGTATTTATAAAACTGTCTCCCTAGATCATCGTTTGCTAACGAAAAAGATAACTCATTAATCAATTTAGTTACATTGTCATCTGATAACTCTAAATTATTTATTCTATTGATACTTTCTTTAAATACATTTTTAAAGATATTTGTCTCTTCATCTATTTCATTTTTATACTCTTTTAATGATAAATATTTATAACCTAATCTAGTAGCATGTACTAGAGCAGGAATCTTTACTCTTGTGTTTTCACTAAATTCCATTTTACTCACCACCATTAACTACTTTCTTTAAAGAAACATTATCTTTGTTTTTCCATTCTGTATAACCATTTGCATTTCTTCCTAATATTGCTATTGCTGCCATTGACGGAGAAGAAAATAAATGATCATTAATATAAACATTATCAACTATATCTGAAGAATTTCTTTCTTTTTCACAAAATCCATATAATGATTTTGAAAGACTATCGTATATTCCTTCTTTGATCTTGGAACCTTTCAGTACTACAAATCCTTCATCAGTTACCATACCCTTCGCATATTCAATTCCATTATTAGTTAAATGTAATGCTTTATCTACTTCTTTAGTTTCATTAACTAATTGAATAAATAATTTATAACCAAACATATTAGTAATTATTTTTATTTTACTAATAAACTTTTCTGCTCTTATTTCATCCGCATTACTTAATGATGCCTTTGTTGGATTAGATTCATTTTTTATAATACATCTATTAGCTTTTTTAGCTACTTCATATAATTCATGTTCTATATATTTTATATGTGCTTTATTTAATGAATTATCTTTACTTACAAATACAACACACTCATTCCAAAAGTCTTTATTTTTATTGTGTTGGTATAATCTGCTATATATACCTTCAGCTTCTCCAATATATGCTATTTTTTCAGCAGTAATTTCATCATCACCAAATAATATATATACTCCTGTATTGTTTATATAATCTAAACTAGACGCTTTTTTTAATTTATTTCTAGGTATTTTATAACTAATTCCAAACCAGTCATCTACTGAACATTCAATTATTCCAGTAGGATTATTTTCTTCTATAATAAACTGTAATACTTGTTTATTCATACTATTCCTCCTTATGACACTATGACATTAGGTTAGGATATACCCTATACCTATTTCTAGTGTCATTCTGTCATTTATTAATCAACTATATCACTTACTGATACATTGTAATATTCAGCTAATTTCTTAACTACCTCATTACTTAATTTTCTACTACCTTTTTCATATTTGTTATAAGTAGATAAATCTATTTCTAAGTATTTTGCCAATTCTTTTTGAGATTTATTATTCTCTAATCTCAAATTCTTAATTCTAAGTCTAATTCTAGCTTGATTTTTTTCTTCTTCTTTATCAAAATATTTATACATTTCTTTAAAAGTAACCTTAACATACTTTGGTGTATCATCTGCTACTTTTAAAGCTAAATTAGATAATTCTAATGATTCTTTGTCAGATAACTCTGGCATATTTTCAAAAAAGTAATTTGTAGATACTTTATAAAATTTAGCCAAATCCTTTAATACACTAATAGGTACCATTCTATCACCTAATTCATAGTGTTTATATGTAGATGTATTTACTCCTACTACAGAACATATTTCCCTTTGAGTTAAATTAAATTGCTTTCTTAACTTGCTCATATTTGTTCCTATAGTAACATCCATTGGTTTTCTCTTTTCCACAGAATTACCTCCTATTTTTCTTCATAAATCTATTATAACACAAAATTTCCATTTTGGAACATTTGATACAAAATTTGTCGAAAAATACAAATTTAAGGATTTTCAAATTTTTCTAAATCGCAATTTGACATTATGGAACTTATATGCTATTATTTTTATAGCAATTTCCATAGTGGAACTTTTAATTTAATGTAAAATGTGCCAAATTAGAACTTACAATTTGTTCTTTGACAATTAAATAGAGTCATATATTGTAAGCGCCCTATTCTGCTGGCTCGTAAAATAAATACAAATGGTGCCTAGCGATTACCCTATTGGTACGGGAGTTATGAAATTACTAAAATTTCAGGTATATTGGATACTCTACCATCTTGACCTACAAGTAAAGAGAAATATAGAAAGAAGGTTGATATAATGAATAAGAAAGAAAATTACATTAAATATTTCACAGATAATGTTGATGTATTTGAATTACCAGCTTATGCATGCCAAGCTATGTTTAATTTAATGAAGTTAACAAATATGAGTGAAGAAAAAGTTTATAAAAAATATGAATTTACTAACAATTGTGATAGTGAAAAAACTAATAGAAAGGCTTTATATAAAATGCTAGTTGATATAGAAAAAATAGATCCTAGCATTCCATATAATAACTACTATTTGAACTATTTTGAATAAAGAGGTTGATATATGTCCGCAAAAGAAACTTTAGAATTACTATCAAAGCAATGGTGTTCTCTACAAGATTTAATGAAGTTAACTAATCTTGGTAGGAATTCAGCACTAAAAATCAGAAAAGAAATTATTACAGATTTAAAAGATAAAGGTTATAAATTACCTTGTGGATTAATCCCTATGTGTGAAGTTGTTAATAAGTTAAACATTAATATTAATTATTTACAAAATATGGTAAGGATGGAAGTTAAATGATACCTATAGAACAATTAAATATAAACATTAAAAAAGACAACATTATTGAAGGAATAATGAAGTCTAACGGATTATATTGTTTAGTTGCAGAACCTAAAGTTGGCAAATCATTTTTAGCACTACAGATTGCCAATTCTCTAACTAACAATAAAGAGTTCTTAGGATTTAAAGTAAATCCCACTCCTGTCTTATATATTAGCACAGAACTCTCAAGTTTACAACTTAAGGAAAGATTAAATATAACGAATTATGAGTTTTCTCCTAACTCGTTCTTCTTCCTTGAGAAAGATTCTGATCATAGATTATGTTTAACTGATGACTTACAATTAGAACTAAAAGAATTTTCAGAAACATATAATGGTAAATTTGTAATAGTTGATATTATGTGTGGTATTGATTATGGTTATGAATTAGATATAAATAACTATAGTGATGTTATGAAAAAGATGTTTGATAAATATAGAGAATTATCTAAAAAATATAATTTAACATTTCTACTAGTACACCATTTAAATAAAGAAGGTAAAACTTTAGGTAGTACAGGTATAGATGGAAATATGAATGGTATATTAACTTTAATTAACAACAAAGATAATACCTATACATTAAAAATAATAAATAGAGATTTTGAAGAACAAAATCTTAACTTAATAAAAAATGATAAATTAGTATTCGAAATAATGAATGTAGATAATACAGAACTAGATTTTAATTTATCAGCATTTATGAGATATGTAATAAAGAAAAAAGAGGTTATATTCACTCCAGCTGAAATAGTAGCTGAATTAAATTTATTAATTACCCCTTCTCGTTTTGGTAAATTGTTAAATAGTAATATTAAAAGATTAGAACAAGAAGGTATATATGTTGAGTTAAATAGAACTGCTACATCTAGAAATTATAAAGCTAAGTTTATTGAACCGCTTAATTTAGAAGAATAAGGTTTTAGGATTTGTCCTAACTCACATTTTGGGCTATGCCCTAGTGAGATAAGTCATAAAATGACTAATTTGCTACTAAGTATTTTAAATTCTGTAAAATTAATGTATAATATAGATGATTTTTTTAGGAGGCAGTAATATGGTAGTAGGCGTTAACATATCAAGTTTTAGATTTAAAAAGAAGAACACAAAAAAAGAAGAATTTATTCCATTTTATTCTGATTTTTCAAAACATAAAAAGGATTGTGCATATTCTTGTGAAAACGTTATAAAAGTTATTGAAGAGTTTTATAAATCTAAAATTTTACCAGAACAATTAGATTATCACAAAAAATATTTTGGAACTAAAAAGGATTCTTTTAAAATTGAAGAAAAAAACAACAGAATATACATTTCTTTTACTGTAATATGTGGTGCATATGGAATAAAATCAGAAATAACTGATATTGACACTAATGAAATATTGTTTAAAAGAAAAATAAACAACGCTGACGTAAAAGATTTTAGAATTATGTTTGCTTTTGCTAAAAATCAAGAAGGATTCGAAATAAATAAAGGTGTAGTATTGTTTGAGGTAATTGGACAATATGGTGTAAAAACTTTAACAACTCATAAATTCAGAGAGTTTTTATCAAATGATTTTCATGTAATGCCGTTTTTTTACACAGCATCAACAAGAGAAGCTTTTGAAAAATTAGTTGAAAACGGAAGTTTCAAAAAAATAAATTTAATAAAAAATGAAGTTAACCCTGAATTTTCAAATATTTTAGGCATTAATTGTGGAAAAGAAGTAAGAACTGTTGCTCTAACTTCAATCAAAGAAAAGAAAAACTTTGTTGACAAATTACTAAATCTTGCAACATCAGATAATGAAGTTTATGAAATTGATGATGAATATGATGATATTTCAATTACAATAGATATGGGGGGTAGAACTAAAACAACAAGCATTAAAGATATTGGCTCATTATATATAGTTGAAAAACTTCCTGATGATGTCTTGGATATAGACGGCGAAATGAACATACCAAGAATTGATATTGCAATGATGCAATATGCTGATGATTATTTAAATAACATAGTCGAAGGAGATGAGGTTGTTGATTAAATTATTCATTTTAATAATTGCAATTTATCTTTTTGTATATTGTTTTTTAGCAAAACAAGATTATATAAATGTATCACAAGTTATTAGAAAACAAATACAATCTATACTAAAAAAGAAATCAGAAAGAAGAAAAAGTGATATATATTCTTTTACGAACATATACATTTTACCTTTATTATTAGCATTCTTTTCCGCATTAGAAAACATAATAAGTAATAATTTTTATGATAATATTATTGTCATACTTGCTATTTTAGTCTCTGTTTTTCTAACATTAATTAGCATTTTAACATCTAAAAGTTATAAAACTAAAACAGAAAAACAAAAAATTATAGTTGATTTAACTTTTAATAATGTTTATTTCTTAACTGTTATATCAACACTATTATTAATACTTTGCTTTTTAAAAAGTAGTATTAGTAATATAGAATTAAATTTTTTAGAGAATATTCCTATAATATGTAAAATATTTACTATTAATAATTTTAAAATTTTATTTGATACTATAGTCATATATTTAATTATAGAAATTGTTATGCATTTACTAATTGTACTAAAAAGAATACAACAAATATTTTTTATCACATTTGAAGATTAAACAACCACTAAGGTTGTTTTTTTCATATAAGGAGGTTGATATATGTATGATGGAAAACAAGTATTAAGATTTGTTAATAATTATAAAACTAAAGATTTATATCTTATAGGTAATGAAATGAATAAAAGAATTGGTACAGGTAATTATGATTCTGAAAGAACTAAATTTAATGTACACTATAAAGATATTAATAAGATTAATTTATATCAAGAAGTTAAATCTATTTTAGAAGATAGAAATATAGAATATTCTCATAAGACTAAAACAAATATATTAAATGGTGTAACATTTACAAGTGGCCCAGAATTTTTTATGACTATGGGTTTAACTTTTAAAGAATCCGATATAGTTTATCAATCCGGTAATAAGAAAGGTCAAAATATATTAGTACTTGATATTAAATCTAAAGATGATATACCTTATGAAGTAACTAAAAATTTTAATTATTGTATGAAATTTTTAGAAGATTTAGTTGGTAAAAAAAATATAGTAATGGCACAAGTTCATTATGATGAGGATACTCCTCACCTACAAGCTTACTTCTTACCTATAGTTAATGAAGTTAAAAGAAAATGTTACAAACGAGATTCAGAAGAAAACTTAATTAAAGAAAATGGTAAAACTATATTACTTAGAGATAAAGATAATAAAATTATTTATGAATCTATTAAAGGTAACTTTTTAAACAATGATCAATTTTGAAAAGATCTAGGTGGTAGAAATTCTTTCGCCAATATTCAAGATAAATTTAATAAATATATAACTGATTGTGGTTATAAATTAGATAGAGGTAATATTGGTTCTAATAAAGTTCACCAAACCAAATTAGAATATAAGATAAATGAATTAAAATCCGAAATGAATGATTTATATAAAAATATTGAAAAGTATAATGTTGAATTAAATAAATCTAGAGAAGTTTTAGAAAATAACATTTAAAATAATAATTTAAATATTAAGAAAAATATTATTGGATATAGTTCTAAAGATGTTGAAAAGTTAATTGACCACTATAACGATTTAGAAAGATTAAATAATATAAATAAAAACAAATTAGATTCTAATGAAAATACTATTAATAGATTATCAATAGAAAATAATTTTTATAAGAATAATAAAGAATTAATTGAAACTAAAAAATACATTTATAAACAAAATATAGAATTAAAAAATAAAGAAGATGAAATTGATTATTGGAAGAACGCTTTTAAAAAAGTATCTAGTGTTTTAGATATTAAGTTAAATAGAAAACCTATGAGATATGTAAGTGATTATATTAGTTTAGCTGATTCAATTAAAGCTGCTAATAGACTTAATAAAGAAGCAGCTAATGATTTTCATAAGTTATTTGAATTATAGAAAGGATGTGATATTTATATCAATAAGACAAGCTAAAAATAATGAATATACAAAAGATGGTAGAAGTTGGTATGTTGATTTAACATATAGAAATTTATTAGGCAAAAGATGCAGATATCACTCTAAAAAATTTGTTACTCGTAGAGAAGCAAAAGACCATGAAGCTGAGTTTAAAGTAAAAATTAAAAATCAAACTGAATTTACAGATTTAACTTTTAAAGATTTAATACAAGAACATTATCAATACCAACAAGATAAAGTTAAAGTCACTACTCTATCAAATTATAGAAATATGATGGTATATTTAGAGCCATTAGAAAATATTAAATTAGAATCTTTTAATATTAAACACTTTGAAATGTGAAGACAATTTATGAATAGTAAACCTATTTCTACTAGATATAAAAATGGTGTTTATAAATACTTAAAAGCATTAATGAATTTCGGTACTAAATGGTATGATATTAACTTTGTTAAAGTTTATAATAAAATGACTAACTTTACCAATCCAAATGAAAGAAAAAAAGAAATGTTATTTTATACATTAGATGAGTTTCAAAGATTCCTATCAGTAGAAACTAATTTAAAATTTAGATGTGCATTTCAAACACTGTTTTACTGCAGACTTAGAAATGATGAATTAAGAGGATTAACTTGGAATGATATAGACTTTAATAGAAGTACTTTAACTGTTAATAAAAATATTGTTAAAGTACCTGATCCTAAAACTGGTAAACCTTACACTGTTACCAGTCCTAAAACAAGCTCAAGTTATAGAACTATCCCTATTCCAAATTTCTTATTAAAATATTTATCTGATTTATATAATGACGATGCTAATTATTATGGCTTTAGAGAGTCTTGGTATGTTTTTGGGAATATTGATCCATTATCTGCTACTACCCTATTAGATAGAAAAACAAAGAATGCTTTTATGGCTAGAGTTAAAGATATAAGAATACACGACTTTAGACATAGTTGTGCTTCTTTATTAATAGATAGTGGAGCTAATATAACTTTAGTGGCTAAATATCTTGGACACACTAAAATTGATGAAACATTGAATACTTATTCCCATATGTATCAAAATAGACTTGATACTATTGTTAATATTATTGAACTTCAAAATAGTAGATTAAATAATAATGTTATCGAAACTAAACCAACTATCTTATTAGAACATAAAGAAACATTTCCTGAATCAGAAGAAGAATCGTATGATTATGAAGAATATGAAATAGTAAAACCTAAAAATGAAGATGACCTAGTCCTTTAATGGACTAGGTCTCTTTTTTTATTTATAATTACTATATCCTATGTATTCAAGTTGTTTTCTCTTATAATTGCTATATACATCATAATGTTTTGCTATAAAATTATTAACATTCTCCCTTGTACAAGGATGTTGTTTCCTTATTTTTTTATAAAATGGTTTTATTGTTTTGTCTTTAAGTATTCTTATTAAACCATATAATCTATTTTCAACAGCAACTTTTCCTAAAAAAGGAATCATTGCTTTACTATAAAATCTACCATATGAATAAATTGTTTTTCTTTCTACAAATTTTTTAGGAACAAAAACAATAGCCATATTGCTTTCTTCATCATAAGGTAATTTTTTTACAATATTATGAACCCAAGCTTGTTTATCATATGACCAATATCTATTTTTTATAAAAACTTCTTGCATTGGTATATTATATTTTAAACATTCCATTTGGGTAAATTCAATTAACTCTTCAAAAATCAAACTGGTAATAAAATCCGACATTTTATCTACACCAAGTCCTTCTATCATAACACTTGCATCAAAAATATCTCCAATCTTTTCAGTATATATGGCTTTCGAATTTTTAATCAAATCATAAATTTCTATACCGAGGTTTTCTCCTCCTGATAAACCATTCGGCTTTTTAGCTGAATAACCCAATCTTGTTTCATTCATTTCTACAAAGTGTTTTGTATATTTATAGCCAGCAGTATCATCTTTAGCAATTGCTAATTCCAATAATCCAGAAAAATACTGTTGAACTATTTGGCAACATTTTATTCCCATCTGACTTTTGTCCATATGCATCATCATTGGATCTATCCATTTTTCATTATCAGTAGATAATTCCACATCTATAAAGTCAACATTGTCAGATAAGTTATATTTTTTATATAATCTCATATAATTCCTCCTTACTTTATTGTAAGCAAGAACTACAAAGCATAAAATTAAACTTTACTACTTTTCTTTTCTAACGCCTTTGAATTTTCCACCGCTAGTCTTCACATCCATAAAACGTCCAGTAGTTGTGTCTCTTTTAATATATAAGTTAGTCTTATCATTAAACGTTTGTGAACGACCCTTAACAGCACCAATTCTTGCATTATCACCTTTTGGTTTATTTACTGCCATTAGTTACCTCCTTAATTAATACTCGGAGATTCCTTATTCTGTAAATTTATCAAAACTTTGATCAAAGATATTGCATTTTTTTTTGATTACTGTTAAGATATTTATAGAACAAGGGTGTCTTTATTAAATCTCCTGTTCGTCATATAGTCTACTTGTGTATTCTATATCTTGTATTGCTTTTGTAGTTCGTACCTACATTTGCTGTAGAGTATTTGTATTGCCTTGCAAATACTTTTTTTATTTGCTCAATACCCTACACAACTAAATATATCATACATTTGTTTTTAAATCAACGAAACCAAGCAAAAAAACAGCTTAAAATCAGCTGTTTTTATTATATTCAATACATTTTTCTTCTAATAATTTAAAATTACAACATCTTTTTGCTATACTTTCATTTAAAGTACCATTTATATACTTGTCATATAGTTTTTTAGATCTTCCATATAACTTATCATCATTACGATTTAACCAGAATATTTGTTCTTTTAACATCTTAGTATATTTTTCCTCTGTTTTAGTTAAGCATTCTTTATCTAAGTCTAATTTAATAATATTTTTATCAGTTACTGGCAACATATTATTAAAGTTTATTGCTCCTAAATCACCATTTGCAATTTTCAAGAAGTCCAAAGTTGTTTTCATAATTTTATGTTTTGGTTTAGGGCTAGATAATGGTGCAAAATATTTACAATCATTAACTTCAAATAATACACCAATAAATGGTCTCAATTCTTTTTTATCATAATTATATGGAACTTTTTTATCAAATTGTCTTAAATAATCACAATATTTTGAATCCAATCTAACTAATATTAAACTTTCCATAGCATCACCTTCGAAAAATATTATATACTAAAAAACAAAATAAAACTAGAGTTTGCTCTCTAGTTTCTTTTTTAAGTTCACTGTTATGGTCGGAATCGCCGCTTTTTTAAGTTCCTGTTAAAGCCGGAATCGCTTCTTTTTTAAGTTCCTCTTATAGTGGGAATCACTAGCTTTTTTATTGCTACTAAGTAGCATTTATTATTATATGCAATAATGCATAACATAATCACTTATGTGCCAATAATATACCATAAATACGGTAAAATGTCTAGTTTTCCGGAAAAAGTTTTTTTATTTTCTTTATTGATTGACTCCTCTAGAACAAGTTCTTCTAATCGTAAGTTGTTATTTTTACCCAATATTAACATTTCATAGAATTTAATTAAAAAGCTATTATTTTCCTTTATATTTAAGTGGTTATTAAAATAATTACTTCTTACTAATGCACTTCTATAATAAATTGAATTATCTTTAAATAGTGTTATATCTATATTATATTCAAGGAATTCTAAATATTTTATTATAAACATTGCCACTGTTCTAGTATTACCTTCTCTAAAAGGATGTACTTGCCATATATTTGAAGAAAATTTAGTTATATTACCAATTAGTTCATTCATATTCATTTGTTTATAATCTTTTGATTTTTCTATAGTTATATCATAATTTAAAGATTTCTCTAATAATTTATAATCACCATAAACAACTGAATCATAATTTAGTATTTTTTCTGATTTTGAAATATTTACTTTCCTAAAATTTCCTGCAAATTCATAAACGTCTTTAAATAAATATTCATGGATATATTTTATATAGTCTACTGATGGATCAAAATTATCTTCTGATAATAATTGAACAATTTTTGTAGAAACAAAATCACATTCAAATTCATCGCAATTCACTTCATTTCTTTGTTCTTTTTCTAAATAATACTTTTTTAATTCATATTCAATTTCATAAATTGTTTTTTTGCCTAATATATTTTCTTGCACTAAATTTTCTAAATATTTTGATGGTTTTAGATTATCTACTTCTTGAAGTCCGATAGCCATATCCCATCTTAATTGTTTTATATGATTTTTAGGTGTTTCAGTTAGAATATGTTTTTCCGTACTAGAATCCAATACTCTTTTCATCATTTTACACCTCCAGCAATAATATTATACCATTTTTTATATATTCCAAGCTATTTTCAAAGTGCAATTTTTACACTTTAGAAATTATTATTTGCACTTTTATATCTTTGACAAAATTAATGAAAAACATAAATTTTCATTAGATTTGTCATAAAAATTTTAACTTATTTTAAATTTGTGTACCTAAAAGTGTACCTAAAATTACTTACTAGTTCTAAAACCCTTTAATACAAACAAAAATAGACTAGCTTCCGCTAGTCCTTCAGGGGGTTTTTCTGCATTTTCAACTGAAAATCGTAAAAATGCAAGTTGCGTGATAGCCTCACGCTATTATAATAATAGCAAAAAATATTCAAAAAGTCAAATCAATCTAAATCCATATGTTTATTTAAATAATTAGCCACTTTATCATAATTATTATTAATATATTCCATGCTATCTTCTTTTGCTTTAAGAAGAATATTAAAATCACTTTTTAAATTAGCTATTTTAAAAGCCATATCACCACTTTGTTTATTTCCAAATAGATCTCCACTACCCCTTAATTTAAAATCTTCTTCACTTATTTTAAAGCCATCATTTGTCTTAGTTAAAATTTTAAGTCTTTCCGTCTCACGATTACTAATTAAAATACAATAAGACTGAATATTATTTCTTCCAACCCTTCCTCTTAATTGATGAAGTGCTGAAAGTCCAAAGCGATAACTATCAAAAATAACCATCATTGTCGCATTTTTAACATCAACACCAACTTCTATTACTGTTGTACTTATTAGAATATTTATCTTATTATTTTTAAAATCATCCATTACCTTATCTTTATCAGAATTAGACATTTTACCATGAAGAATACCTATATTATAAAGCTTACCAAAAGCCTTATTCATGTTTTCTTCAAGTTCATAAACATTTTTTAAATCCGATTTATCACTCTCTTCAATTAAAGGTGATACAACATATATTTGATGTCCTTTTTTTAATTCATTGTACATACTAGTTAAAATATCTTTCATTTCACTCTCACTTTTAAGTGTTGTAATAATTTCTTTTTTTCCACTCGGTAAAGTCTTTATAGAAGATATATCCATATCACCATAAATCGTTAAAGCATAAGTCCTTGGAATTGGTGTTGCACTCATATATAAAATATCAGGTGTTAAGCCCTTATTCTTCAAATTACCTCTTTGTGCAACTCCAAAACGATGTTGTTCATCAGTTATAACAAGTCCTAAATTTTTATATATAACACCATCTGAAATCAAAGCATGTGTACCAATAATAAAATCCATTTTTCCTTCTTCTAATTCTTTATAAAGTTCCCTTTTCTCTTTTACTTTCATTTTACCTGTAAGTAACCCTATTTTAATATCCTTATTTTCAAATAACTGACAAATATTATTATAATGCTGAATTGCTAGAATCTCTGTTGGAGCCATAAGAGCACTTTGATATCCAGCCAAATAATTAATATACATACTAATTATCGCTACAATTGTCTTACCACTTCCAACATCACCTTGTAAAAGCCGATTCATTCTTTTTTTATTAGTCATATCTTTATATATATCATCAACCGCTTTAAGTTGATCTTCTGTAAGTTTAAATGGTAATTCATCAATAAATTTTTTTATCAAATCATAGTCAACTTCTTTTTCTAGTCCAATTTTAATATTATTATTTTGCTTCAAATAATTCATTTTTAACATAAATAAAAATAATTCTTCATATTTTAAATGATTTAAAGCCATTTTAAGTCTATAACTATTAGACGGATTATTAATTATTTTAAGATCACTAAGTTTATCATTAAAGCCATATTTTTCAGTTAAAGGTTTTGGTACCAAGTCAACTACATTATAAACATTATTTAAAGCCTCATTTATAAAAGAATTAATTTGTTTACTATTAATACCATATGTTGTATGATAAACAGGCTCTATAACTTTACTAGAAAGTAGACCAAAACGAAGCTCATTAGCTACAACAGAATTATTCCTTTTATTATATTTTCCAACAATAGTTACACTAGTACCAATATTAAGTTTAGGCTTTAAAAAACTTCTATTAAATATAGTAACATTTAATAAATTAGTACTTATATTTAACTTAAATGACATCTTATCAAGTTTTCTATTAATTCTAAAAATAGTAGGTACTGTTTCTATAATACCATCTATTACTATTTTATCATCTTGATTTAAAGTATTTATATCACTTCTTTCATATACATTAAAACGATATGGATAATAATTAATTAAGTCATCCATATTTAATATATTAAGTTTATTTAATAATTTTATATTTTTAGGACCTAAACCTTTTATATCTTCTAATTTAATATTTCATCACCCATTCATGACTAAACTATATCAAACATTTGTTTGATAGTCAATATATTTAAAGAACATAGTTTTGCTTTTTGCTAAAAAATGGATTTTTTCAAAATTATTTTATATTTTTACTTGACTTTATAGACATTTTAAGTTAGTATAGAAAGCACCAATTCGAAATATCGGATTGGTGCTAGTATCACACTAGCCAACCCCTTTTTATTCTTTTATGAAACTGTTCTCAGGGGGACAGTTTCTATTTTTTTATATAAAAGTAGCACTAAAAAGTGCTACTTTCCCCTTTTTGATCTTTTAAGATCAATTCTTTCATGGATGTTCTCAGATAAGTTAGACTTCTAACTTACAATTTGAGTATAACATATAATTTTTTAAATATTTGTTCAAAATCTATAATTTGACAAAACTTTACAAAAAAAGAATAGCAGCACTTTTGTGTAACTATTCCTTAATTATCATTTTATTCCTTCTTTCATCTATATAAATTTATTTATTTCAGGTTTCATTAATTTTTTTCTCTTTCTATCACCTCTATTTCTGAATTAATTATAATTTAAAAATGTGATAAAAATATGTTTATTTTATGAAAAAAAAGCAACCATATTAAAGTTGCTTTTTCTTTGTATAATTTTCTGATGATTTATTTTTAACAATATCTTCACGCATCATATCATAAACATTTAATAAACTATGTTTAGATATACACCCACTTACTTTTGTAGCCTCATCAATATAATCATTTATATCAATATCAACCCTAGTAATATAAGTTTTTCCAAATTTTTGTTGTTCGTGACCATTAGATAATTTATATTCATCCTCAGTAAAAATTTCTTTATATTTTGCTTTTTTACCTTCTTCTGATTTTACTTTATAAAATATAAATGGACCTTCTGTACAAGATATTGTTCCATATCCAGCACCATTTTGTTGAATTAAATCTAAATTTCCTATCATCAATTTCTTTATTTCATATTGTTCTTCCATATTATTCTCCTCTCACAAATTTGTTATTCTAACACATAAATTTATCCATGTCAAGAAAAAAATAAACCGTTGAATTACAACGGTAAATTACATCATGGTGACCAGTACGGGATTCGGACCCGTGAATGCTGCCGTGAAAGGGCAGTGTGTTAAGCCGCTTCACCAACTGGCCAAAAAAAATGGCGCCTAATGTAGGACTCGAACCTACGACCTATCGGTTAACAGCCGAGTGCTCTACCAACTGAGCTAATTAGGCACTTTTGTCTTGGACTACTTAATTATATACTAAAATATTAATTATAGCAATACTTTTTATAAATTTTTTAAAAAAAATATAGATTTCTCTATATTTTTTTATTTTGTGAATCCATTTGTTTCTAAGAATTGAGCAAATGTATTATATTCGGCATATCCTACCCAACCATTAGCAAGTTTACCATCTTTGAATATTAATACCATTGGTGTATATCCAAAGTTTTCTGAAATATAGTTTTCACTATTGTCTAGTGTAAGTAAGGAATTTTTATCATCCTCAGTTACTTTTTCTAAATCAATATAAACTGTATCATATCCATATTCTTTTTGAGCTTGTTGTAAATTTGGCAAGAATTGAACACAATAACCACATGTTGATCTACCAATATAAACAACCTCTGTATTACCTTTTTTTATTCTTTTTACAGCAGCACTTGTTGTAAGTTCAGTAAACATACTAACATCATATTCACCAGTTGTTTCAGTTTCTTCTGTACCACTAGTAGATGAACTATTACTATTATCTTTAACAATATTAACAATTAACATTAACCCTAAAATAATAGCAATAGCAAGCGTAGTGTAGAAAATTTTATTTAATATTTTTGTGTAATCTTTTGGAAATTCTACTTTTTCAATTTCCTTATTGATTTTACTTTCTACTTTCTTAACTTCTTCTTTAACTACTTTTTTTACAGGTTTTTTAACTGTTGTTTTCTTTTTTTCTGCTCTCTTTTCCATACTTTACCTCCAATAATATTTTAACATATTTTTAATTATTTTTCATTAAAATCTTCTAATTTTACACTTACAAGTTTAGAAACACCTGATTCTTGCATTGTAATACCATATAAAATATCTGCATATTCCATTGTTCTTTTTTTATGAGTTATTAAAATAAATTGTGTTTTTTCTTTTAATCTAGTTATATATTCACCAAAGCCATCAACATTAACTTCATCTAGTGCAGCCTCTACTTCATCAAGTATACAAAAGGGAACTGATCTAGATTTTAAAATAGCAAATAATAAGCTAATGGCTGTGAATGTTTTTTCACCACCAGATAAAAGAGATATACTTTTTAAACTTTTACCAGGTGGACTAGCTACTATTTCAATACCCGTTTCAAGTATATCTTTTGGATCTGTTAATTTTAATTCAGCATTACCACCTTTAAATAATTCTTTAAATGTCTCTTTGAAACTTTCATTTATTTTCTTAAATGATTTTTCAAATTCATCTTCCATAACAAAGTCCATTTCTTCGATTATTTCAAGAAGAGTATCTTCTGCTTTTATTAAATCATCTTTTTGATTATTTAAAAATTCATATCTTTCATTTACTCTTTCATATTCATCGATTGAATCTAAATTAACATTTCCTAATTCTTTTATCGTTCTTTTTAAGTTGTTAACTTTACTTCTTGCTTCATCTATATCAATCTCTAATTTATATAAAGTAACAGCTTTTTCATAAGTCATACTATAGGTTTCGTTTAACCTGTTAAGTAAATTATCTAATTTAACATCCATTCTATTGACTTCAATTTCAAGATCTTTAAGTTGTTTACTTTTTGTATTATAAATACTATTTTCTTGTTTTACTGAAAACTCAAATTCTGTTAAATCATTATTTAAGTTCATTTTTTTATTTTTTAATCTAGTTAATGATTCTTCTAAAATTTCTTTTTCTTTTAAAACATTATAATATTCTTCTAATACTTTTGTTTCTTCATTATAAAGATCATTGTTTAAAACTTTATTTGTTCCATCAATTTCATTAGTTATATCAATACTTTGTTTTTCCTTATCACTTAAAGCTATTTTTTTACTACTTATACTATCTTGAATCATAATTTTATCTTTATTAATAACATAAAATTTATTTTCTAAATTTTTATACTTATAATCAAGTTCATTAATATTATTTTCAATATCTTTAATTTCTAGAACAACTTTATCTAGATTTTTTATACTGGTTTCTAATTCATATTTATCAGTTATAATATTATTTCTCTTAGATAGTGATCCACCAGTTAATGAACCTCCCACATGTAAAAGAGATCCATCTAGTGTGACTATTTTATACATATGATTTATTTTTTTGCTTATAATATTAGCATTATCAATATTATCAGCAATTAAAACATTACCTAATTGATTTTCAATTATATTTTTATATATTGGTTGATATTTTACTAAATTAGATGCGACATCAATAAATCCGTTCATATTTTTAATTTCATTTAAAATATCTTGTTTTAACATTCTTGATTTTATAATATTTAAAGGAAAGAATGTAACTCTACCTAAATGATTACTTTTTAAATAATTAATAGCATCCTTAGCCTTATTTTCATCATCTACAATTATATTATTAGTTGCTCCTGCAAGTGATGTTGTAATAGCAATAGAATACTTTTCATCAACCTCAATTAAATTACCAATTGTATTATGAATTCCTATAAGTTTAGGATTATTTAAAATACTTCTTACAGACTCTGGAAGTGAACTATTATTTTCTATTACATCTTTTAAATAATTAATTTTATTGTCTAATTTGGTTTTTTCTAAATATTTAAAGTTTAATTTTTTTTCTATCTCATCTTTATTTTTTTTAATTTGAATTAATTCTTTTTCTATTTTACTTAAATCACTAATTTGTTCATTTAAATTTTCTTCTTGTGTTTTTATTTCTTGTTTTATTTTTTCTATTTCATTTTTAATTTTTAATTCTTGTTCTTTTAAATTAACAATATTATCATGCAATTTAATATCTTCAACATTGTATTTTTGTCTTTCAATTAAAATATTTTTTTTACTATTTATTTTTTCTACTTCGGCAACTTTATTTGTTAATTCTGTTTGTTTTTGATTTATTTGATTATCTAATTTTGTTATTTCTAATTTATAATTTTCTATTTTAGCTGATGAAGTATTATTTAATGTTTCTGATTTTAATAATTCTTCTGTTAATTTTTCTACTTGTTCTTTATTTTCTTTATATTTATAATTTATATTAGTAATTTCACTAGTTATTAATGAAACTTCTATTTTTTCTAATTCACTAGATTTTTCTTTATAAATTAAAGCTTTGTCTCTTTGTTCCTTCAAAGGATTAACTTGTATTTCAAGTTCATTTATAATGTCATTTACACGACTCATATTGTCATGTGTTTTTTCCAATTTTCTTAATGCTTCATCTTTTCTTTTTTTGTATTTTAAAACTCCTGCTGCTTCTTCAAATATAACTCTTCTATCAGTTGGCTTACTACTGATTATTTCTTCTACTTTACCTTGTGAAATAATATTAAATGACTCTTTGGCTATACCAGTATCAAGTAATAAATCCGTTATGTCTTTTAATCTACACTTTTCATCATTTATAGAATATTCATTGGTACCATCTCTATATACTCTTCTTCTTATTGATACTTCTAAATAATCTAGTGGAAGATATTTATCACTATTATCAAATATAAGTGTTACAGAAGCAACATTCAAAGGCTTTCTAGATTTAGATCCGGAAAATATAACATCAGACATATTTCCGTCTCCTCTTAAAGATTTAACTGATTGCTCTCCAAGTACCCACCTTACAGCATCTACAACGTTACTTTTACCACTTCCGTTAGGTCCAACAATTCCCGTTATTCCATTATTTAAATCAATTGTTATTTTATCAGCAAATGATTTAAAACCAGTTGCTACTATTTTTTTTAAATACATACTATCACCTGTAAACTATTTGTCTAGTAATAATTATACTATATAAATTAAATTTAAACAAGAAAAAAGCCCTATAAAGGACTATTCATCTTCTTTTAAAACTCTTGTTATAGAATAATTTGAAAAATCTAAACTTCTTATTACTTTCTTATATTCATCAAATGATAAAGATTCTAAATCTTCAACTTTATCTATTTCATAATAGCCATTTTTTAAATTACCAAATAAAGAACTAATTATACTATATAAATCATCATCTTTTTTTATAAAATTAATAATCAATCGATTTTTCTTTATTTCAAATAATTCTTCATCTAAATCCAAATTATTCATATTTTTTAGAATTAATTTTATAAATTTATCTTGATCATTTGGAGAAGCATTTATACTAAAACTTAAATAGTCACGATTAATTGCTGTACTGAATGATATTTCATCAAATCCTATTTTTTTATCAATATATTCTTTATATGTTTTAGACAAATTACTAAAATTATTACTTAATACCATATTAATATAAGCACCTAATTTATTTTTTTCTAAGCCATCTAAATTACCAATATATATTTTATAATTAATAGATATATTAACCATATGAACATCTTTTTTTATATAAGAATCTTTTTTATTTACCTCTCTTGGTTCTTTAAGAACAGGAAGAATATATTCTATCTTTTCTTTTTCATATTTAAAGTATTGTTTTTCTATTAATTCTTTTATTTTTTTTATATCGAAATTACCAGAAATAACTATCAATTGATTACTTGGTTGATAAAAAATGTTATATATTTCTTTTAATTCTTCATAAGAAATACCTTTAATATCTTCTAATCCTCCTAATGTATTTGAAAAAGGATAAACACTATACAAACTATTATAAGCTAATTTATATATATCAAATTTTATATTATCATCTTTCATCATTTTTTCTTTAAGAATAGCTGGTCTTACTTTTTCCACATCTTCTTTACTAAAAACTGCTTCATTTACCATATCTAATTCTTTTACTAGTACATCTTCAAAATCATGTACTGTATCAATATAATAATGGGTATATTTATTACTAGTCATTCCATTTGTATATACTTTTTGTCTTGAAAAAAGATTAACTAGATTACCATGCTTACTATGCTCTATAAGAATATGTTCTAAGAAATGAGCAATACCAGATTTAATTTTAATATCTTTATTATTTACTTTAACTAAATTATATTCACCACCAAAATTAATAAAGACATCCATTCTAGCATTATGAAATCTTTTATCTTGATAAAATAGTAGTTGCAATCCATTTTCTAATTTACATTTTTCTAATTTATTCATTAAACTCACCTCTTAAAAAATAAATAGTATCTAGTTTTAATCTACTTACAAATGATTTTAATTGCTCTATATCAATATTTTTATATAATTTAATTTTTTCTTCTAACGTAGCACCATATTTTAAAGTGTTTGTAATTGTATTATCCAACTTAGTATATTTACTATCTAAATTTCTTAATAAATCATATTCCATATTTTGAATCAAATTATTTAAGTATAGTTTTAAATTATTTTCATCAAGTAAAGAATTTATAACTTCTTTTATACCTTTTATTGCTACATCTTTTGACTTATTATTTAAAGTAGCATTTATGACTAACATACCACAAAATTTATACATAGAAATATCTGTATGATAAACTAATTTTTGTTCTAACCTAAGTTTATTGATCATTAATCTATTTGATTTAATTATATTTTTTGTTATCTCAAGATAAATTAAATCTTCTTCTTTCATATTTTTAACTTTATAAGCTACTTTTAAAAATGATTCTTTACAGTTACTTTCTTCTTCTACTATTTTTACTTTTTTAAATGGAATTAAAAAATCATAATAATCACTTTTTATAACAATATCTTTACTAGTAGTATATTTTTTTAACATATTCTCTATTTCTTTATCTATATTACCACTTACAAACATCAAAGGAGTATTATTTTTTATATTTTTAAAATAATAATTATTTACATCTTCTAATGTAACTTGATTTAATAAGTCAATATTATAAACTGCATCATTTCTTTTTATAATACCTTTATCATCAACAATATCTAAGAAAGATTGATATGCTTTTGATTGTGGTTTTTTTATAAATTCTAAAATGTCATTATTAAAATAACTTTTCTCTCTTAAAAATTGTTTTTCTATAAAACTATTATTTTCCATATTTGGATTATATATTGAATCATGAAAAAATTGAAAAGCCTTTTCTAAGTCAAATATTTTAATAACCTTAGGATCTGGTACACTTAAACATAATTCTATAAATGTTATTTTATTATATGTCATAGTATTTGCATAAATAGATATAATCATTCTTTTATTTTTTTCTTTTATATACATATCTTCTTCTTTGTAATTATAATTACTATTTAACAATAAATTTTTTAATATTAAACGAATAAATATATCTTTTTTTTCCCTTTCACATGGAAAAATATAACTAAACGTTATTGTACTAAATCGATCTTCCTTTACTATAATAGGTTTACTATTTATTTTTATTTTTTTAACCATAAATCACACTCCTAAACACATTATAAATCATATTGAAATTAAAACAAGTTTTTTTTAAAAAAAAAGACTATAAATAGTCTTTTAATACATCTATTGATTCTTGTTGAAATTTTAAATATTTATCAGCCATTTTTACAATACTTTTATCAGCTTCATCTCTATAATTTTTTAATTTAGAGGTTATATCAACAACACCCATTGTTAAACCCTCTGTTAAAAGATGGGCAATAGCTGCATCACTATTATCTGATTTAACTTCTTTTTTTATTCCCATTGTAGCCATCATTTTAGACATAACGCCATTTTCTTTAATATCATACTTACTTTTTTTTACTATTTTTTTAGAATCTTTATAAAAATTTTCATAGCCTTTTAGTATTCCTTCAACAACTTTTTTTATTTTATTTTCTTTACCATTAATATCTTCTAATAGTTTAGTTGTACTATAAACACCCATTTCAGAGTTTTTACAAATATATTCTAATAGTTCTATATTTTCATCCATTTTATCACCTAAAAATATTATGATACAAATTATTTTTTTTATACTATTTTCTAACTTTTATTATATCATCATAATTAGATTTTCCTATTAAAAAGGTAGAACTTGGAACATGATTTTTAATATTTTTTAAAACTTTATTTTCATCATAATTAGCGTAACAATATTTACAAAAGTGAGGACAAGTGTTGTA
This sequence comes from uncultured Bacilli bacterium, assembly GCA_934155005.1. Classification (GTDB taxonomy): domain Bacteria; phylum Bacillota_I; class Bacilli_A; order RF39; family UBA660; genus CAJOJO01. The sequence continues at coordinate 31,276 of CAKPGR010000007.1, forward strand.
TACACCAATATCAACCATATTAACACAATTACAGGATCTAGATTTCCATTTTTTAAAATTAGTTTTTCCTGTTAATTTAAAAGCTAAATTTGGTGATATACAATCTTCTTTGATAAATCCATATTCTGTGTAGTCATTTTCACAACAGGTTTGAACTGTCATATTATTATTTTTAGCTATTTTACTAAAATTAGTTCCTATCTTTTTTAAATCTTCTTTTGTTAATTCTTTATTTTTTAAAATATTTTTATTTTTTTTAGTATTTTTATATTCATCTATAAAGGATATAATTATATGTTTTACATATCCATTTAATAAGTTACACATATGATTAAAAGCATTTATATGATAGTTAATATTATATTTATCATTAATTAATATTGGATCATATCTAATATATATATTATCTATTCCAACTATATCTGATACTTTTTTTATGTCATTAATTATATTTCCTTTACCTATAACATTTGGTTCTAAATCTTTTTTATAAGGAGTTAAGGTAATATGAAACAACATTTTTTTATCTATTTTATCTAGATATTTAATAATTGGCCTAGGATTTTTTGTACAAAATATAATAGCATCAACGTCTTTAAAATAAATTCTATTTACTAATTTAGGACTAATTGGATTTCTCACATCTAAAAATCCTGCATTATATCTATTCATAAACCACTCTGTATAGAATGCTACCACATCTGTTCTACCACTAACATTTAAAATCAAAAAATCACCACCTTAAAAAAGAGTTATTCACTCTCTTCTAATTTTTTATAATAATTAAAGTCATCAATAGCTTGTTTTTTATTTTTTTCTAATAAAATATTTGCTTCTTCTTTATTTACTTTTGATAATATTTTAAACCTATTTTGACTATTTAAAAATTCATCATATAAATCAAAATTAACATTTTTACTATCTAAAATAAATTTTTTAGTTTCTGGATTATATCTAAATATTGGATAAAATCCACATTTTGTAGCCAAGTTTGCAACATTTAAACTATTACTCATTCCTTCATTTATTCCATGGGATATACAAGGTGCATAAGCAATAACAATTGAAGGACCTTTATATTTTTCTGCTTCTTTTAAAGCTTTTATAACTTGTAACATATTAGCCCCTAAATTAATTTGTGCGACATAAACATGAGGATAAGATAGCGCTATTTTAGCCAAATTTTTTTGTGCGACTTTCTTACCACTGCTTGAAAATGAAGCTACCATTCCTTCTGGTGTGGCCTTAGAAGTTTGACCACCTGTATTTGAATAAACTTGAGTATTTAAAACTAATATATTCACATCATCATTAGTTGATAATATATGATCGATTCCAGAAAAACCAATATCATATGCCCAACCATCACCACCAATTGTCCAAACACTTCTCTTTACAATATAATCTTTTATTTCTTTTAAATTTTTATATTTATTATAATCTATATTATCATAAACTTCTTTTGTTATATTATAATCATCACTATTTTCTAGCCATTTCTTAAATAACGGATTATTATCTTTTTCCATTTCTTCTTTTACACGATTTTTCATTACTTTATTACCAAGTAATATACCATATCCATACTCAGCATTATCTTCAAAAAGTGATGATGCGAAAGGTACACTATATGGCATTGATGGCATACTGGCTCCATAAATTGATGAGCATCCTGTTGCATTAGAAATAATTAACTCTTTGCCAAATAATTGAGTTAAAAGTTTAAGATATGCTGTCTCTCCACAACCACTACATGCTCCTGAAAATTCAAATCCTGGCTTTTTAAATTGACAAGTCATAACAGAATTAGTATCTATATTCTTATCCATAATATTTTCATTTAAATAATCAAATCTCTCTTGTTCTTTTAAATTTAAAGCTTCATTTATATTTTGATATTCTAATGCTTTAAGCATCTTTTTACCAGGACAAGTTTTTATACAAAGTCCACATCCTGTACAATCTTTTACCGATATAGCAATTGTAAAATAATAATCTTTTAATTTTGGATTTAATGGTTTTATACATTTTTCTTTAATAAAATGAGGAGAATTATCATACTCTATTTGATTTAATAAATAAGGTCTAATAACAGCATGTGGACAGACAAATGAACATTGATTACAACTCATACAATTTTCTTTAATCCAATTAGGAACATTTTCTGAAATCATTCTTTTGTCATATTTACTAGTTTCAGTTAAATAAGTACCATCCATATTGTTAACAAAATCACTTACTTTTAATTCATTTCCATGTCTTTTATTAATCATATCATATAAATTATTTTCTACATTTATTGTTAAATTATTTTCTTTAAAACTATCTATTTTATATATGTATTTATCGGATTCTTTTATAGCGTTTATATTTTTGTCTATAACTTCATCGCCTTTTTTTCTAAATTTACTTTTTACATCAGAGATTAATTTATCTATGGCTTCATCATAATCTAACAAATTAGAAAGTTTAAGTATTTGTGCTTCCATTATCATACTTATTTTATTACCTAAACCTTTTTTTAAGGCTAGTTCCATCGCTCTTGATATATATACATTTATATTTCTTTCTTTTATAATATTTAACGTTTGTTTAGGAATCATTTCGTTTAATTCTTCTAATGATTTTGATGTACTAATTATAAATGTACCATTTTCTTCTATGTTGTCTAGTAAATTAAATTGTTCTAAATAAGAATCTTTTGTTAAAACAATAAGTTTAGGATTTGATACAAAATATGTTGATTTTATCTTTTCTTTTCCAAATCTTAAATGACACACTGTAACTCCACCTGATTTTTTAGAATCATACTCAAAATATCCTTGAACATTAAAATCTTTTGATCCTATCATTTTGATAAGTGATTTTGAAGCTGATACCATTCCATCACTACCATATCCATAAATTAAAAATTCGTTATGTTTTTTAATCTTTAAATTAGTTGATTTTAAACTTAGATTTGTCACATCATCTTCTATTCCAATCGTAAAATTATTTTTAGGTTTATTTTCTAACATGTTATATATAGCTTCTATATCACCAGGAGTTACGTCTTTACTAGCTAGACCATATCTACCACCTACTATATTAATATTTTTATCTTTTAAAGCTGATAAAATATCTAAATAAAGTGGTTCACCAATACTTCCTGCTTCTTTGGTTCTATCTAATACAGCAATATTTTTAACAGTACCTGGTAGTACATCTAACAAATATTTTTGGCTAAATGGTCTATATAAATGAACTTCAATTAATCCTATATCTTTATTCAAATATTCAATTACTTCTTTAATTGTTTCATTAACTGACCCCATAGCTACTATAATATTTTTAGCGTTCTTACTTCCATAATAATTAAAAGGTTTATAATTTGAATCTGTTAATTTGTTTATTTTTTCCATATATTCATTAACAATATCTGGAACATTCAAATAACTTTTATTTCTTGCTTCTGTCATTTGAAAATAAATATCCCCATTAACAGCTGTCCCTTTGGTTGATGGATTAAGTGGATTTAAAGCTCTTTTTCTAAATTTTTTTACCGCTTCTTTATTTATTAATTTTTTATATTCTTGGTCTTCTAAAATATTTATTTTATTTATTTCATGACTTGTTCTAAACCCATCAAAAAAGTGCATAAATGGTAAGCTTGATTCTATTGCTGAAAGATGTGCGACAGCTGATAAGTATGAGGCATCTTGAACTGATGATGAAGCTAACATACAAAATCCCGTTTGACGACATGCATAGATATCTTGATGGTCTCCAAATATACTAAGAGCATGTGTTGATAAAGTACGAGCTGCAACATGAATAACACATGGTAACATTTCTCCTGCCATTTTATACATATTAGGAATCATTAATAATAGTCCTTGACTTGCTGTAAATGTTGTAGCTAAAGTCCCAGCTTGTAAAGCACCATGAATAAAACCACTAGCTCCACCTTCACTTTGCATTTCAACAACCTTAACTTTGTCATTAAAGACATTTAGTTTACCTTGATTTGACCATTCATCTATATGTTCAGCCATAGTACTAGATGGAGTAATTGGATATATTCCTGCAATTTCACTAAATAAATATGCTGTTTTACTACATGCTTCATTACCATCAATAGTCATTTGTTTCATAGTATCATCTCCTAATATTCATCTAAAAAACTTTTATATTTACCATTTTTTTTAGTTCCTAAAACACAATTTAAATTAACATTATCTAAACTTTTAAATATATTATAGTCTATATTTTCATTATTTTTTCTTAATTTTTTTATTAGTTCTTTCATTTCTTTTCTTTTACTTGTCCCATCATTTATAAGTGAACATCCTTCTGTAAAACGACAAGCACAATTAATAAATGTAAGTTCATTAAATTTACGCCATGAAATAATATCATCCTCTTTTACTAAATATAATGGCCTAATTAATTCTAATCCTTCAAAATTATCACTATGTAATTTTGGCATCATTGTCTTTATTTCAGAGCCATAAAACATGGATAATAAAGTTGTCTCTATAACATCATCAAAGTGATGACCAAGCGCTATTTTATTGCAACCAAGTTCTTTAGCTTTATTATATAAAAATCCTCTTCTCATTCTAGCACACATATAACAAGGACTTTTATCCATCGTAGCTACTACATCAAAGATATCACTTTCAAATATTTCAATTGGAACATTTAAAGTTTTAGCATTATCAATAATAAAATTTAAATTATAATCATTATATCCAGGATTCATAACAACATATCTAGCTTTAAATTTAATTTTACTATGTCTTTCTAATTCTTGAACACATTTGGCTAGTAAAAAAGAATCTTTACCACCTGATATACATACCATTATATTATCATTTTCTTTAATTAATTCATATTCTTTTACAGCTTTTACAAATCGACTCCATATTTCTTTACGATATTTTTTTATTATGCTTCTTTCAATTTCTTTATATTTTTCCATTTTCTAACTCCTTGTAACATTTATCGAAAATTTCTAAAAACTCATCTATTTCTTCTTTTTTTGTTAAATGTGATAAACTTATACGTACAGATGATGTAGCAAGTGATTTATCCTTTGTTAAAGAATACACTAGCTTTGATGGTGTTTCTGTTGGACAACATGATATTTTAGCCGAAATATAAACATTATTTTCTTCTAATTTTTTTACTAAATCTAAAGCTTTAACATTTTTTAAACTTATATTTATAATAAACGGAATTGAATTACATGTACTATTAATGTGAATATTTTTATATTCGTTTAATTTATTCATAATTATTTTATTTAGTTCTAGAACATATTGATAGCGTATATCCAAATATTTTAAAGCCTTATCAACAGCTACATCACAAGCTACTATACTTGCTGTATTTGGTGTTCCACTTCTATATATAGTAGTTGATTTACCACCACTTATTTGTGGTTTTAAATTAACTTGTTCTTTTTTTACTAAAATACTTATACCATTTAACCCATAAAATTTATGAGGATTTATAGTGATTAAATCAACGTTACTATAATCTATATTTATTTTTCCAAATGCTTGTGTAGCATCTGTGTGAAAAAAACAATTTGGGTACTCTTTTAATATTTTTCCAATTTCTTCTATTGGTTGCTTTATTCCAATTTCACTATCAACAGCTGCTATACTTACTAATATTGTATCATCTCTAATTAAATCTTTTAATTCATCTATATCAACCATACCGTCTTGTTTAAGTGGTAAAATATCAATTTCAAAACCTTTTTCTTGCATAATAGTCGCTGCTGAAATAATAGAATTATGTTCTAAACTACTTAAAATAATATGTTTTCCCCTATTACTATATCTTTCAAGTAATCCTTTTATTACTAAATTGTTTGATTCACTAGCACCGGATGTATAAATTATTTCATTTTCTTTTACTTTTAAATTTTTAGCTATATTTTTTGTACTATTATCAATTAGTCTTTTTGCTTCTATTCCTAAGTTATGAATTGAATTTGGATTAGCAAAATATGTTTTTGTTATATAATAAAATTTATCAAGAACCTCTAAATCAACAGGGCTACTTGCTGCATAATCTAAATATATCATAATAATCACCAACTTCTACTATTTATTATAAAGTGGATAATGGTTTTATGTCAATGATTATCAATATTTATTTTATATATATAAAAAAATTAGTTTTTAAACTAATCTTTTTTAAAAATTCATCATTTGCATCATTGAAAGTAGTAATAGTAACATTATACCACCACCTGTAACAAATAACATTTGCATTGTTTTTTGTTCCATTTTTTCAAGTCTTTCTTTATATTTTTCAGCACGAGCTTTATTTTGTAGTGCTGATACAGTTTTAGAAAACATAACTAATTGTTCTTGCTTGTTCTCTTGTGAACCTAAGCCTAAACGATATAAAAGTCTCATCATACGCATTGAATCACGAACAGGATATTCTTTAGCAAAATCCATATAAGGATCTACTGATGAATCTCCTTCTTCTATTTTAGCTACTAACTTTTCTAGACCTGGCACAAATATTTCAGGTGCACTTTTAATTGATCTTCTAAGCGCTACTGGAACAGTATAATGTTGAATTAAAATTTCCAAACTCTTTAAATAATATGGTAACATTCTATCTATATTATGAAGATTTTTCTTATAATATGCTTGTAAGCTAGTATATGGAGATTTAAAAACTAAAAATCCAATTATAACAGCTAATAAAACATTAATAAAACTAAATTTGTACATAGCAAATGCAAAAATTAAAACAATTATTGTCAAAAGACCATTTCTTACTCTATTACTATATAATTTATTAACATCAATATCTTTGCCATACTTAATTCTAAGTAAAAATTCATAATCATCTTCCATTAGTCCTCTAAAATATGGTTCTACATCATTTATAAATTTACCTGTATCTATATGATTTGAATATTGCATTATAAATATAATAATGACTGCGATAATTAAAAATTCCATTATTCAGCCCCCACATTCTCATTATAATATTTCTCACCACTAAGTAAGAAAAGGGAATTAATTACAATTATTCCATGTAATAAAACATTAACTAAAACATTTTCACTTAATAACGAAATATATGATTCTGTTCCAAGTAAAAATTGAACTAACATAACCATTAAATAAAGAACCATACCAAATTGTAAGAATTTTTTGTGGAAAGTTGCTCTATCAATTCTATCACGATAAACATTTTCAACTAACATATCTATATCTTGTGACATATTTTCTAAGGCATCACTAGAATTTTTTGAACCTTCATTAGTAATTTGTAAGAATAATTGATGCATATTTCTAACTATATAATAATCATATTTGTTATTCATATATTCAATTGATTGATCAATTGTACCATTTTCGTAAGCCATATCAATCATCATTTTAACATCACTACTAACTGGGTCTTCTAAAACACCTGATTCATAAACACCTTCTAATGCTTTAACAAATGATTGTGTAGTCGCAAACTCCATTATCGTATTTGTCGTATATACTTGAATTTGTTCAAAAATAAATTCACTATATATTCTTTTACATCTTAAATATGTTAAATATGGAATTACAATAACAGCAAGTATAGCATAAATAAAAGAAAGAATTAAGTTATAAAAATATAAATATGAAATTACAGCAGCAGTTATAGCAAATACAGCTATTTGGATTGTATATTGCTTTTTAGTATAATCTTGACCTAAATCTTTTACCTTTTTTCTTATTTCCTTATATGAATAAGGAGCATATTTATCATACAAAATATTTGTTTGTTTCGATATAAATTTATATACATTATCCCCTGTATTAAATCTATACGCCATTACAAATATTATTATAAAAGATATTATTAAAAATATTACAAAAGTCATTTTTTTACCTCCTTATTCAAAGATAATATCATCATTTTTTTGATTAATTTGTGAATTAATAGGTTGATTTATTGGTTGTTCTACCTTTGGGATATTATTAATTGGTGAAATATTAGATTCTACAGAAGTAGTATTTAATATTTTATTATCTGATACATTACCAGTTGAGTTTATATTTACTGGTTGATTCATTTTTTGGATATTGTTAGTAGAATTATTATTTATAGGTTTTATTTGTTCAACATTTGTTGATGTACTACTAACTTGATTCATAACTGGTTGCTCTCTACTTTCAGTTGTTTCACCAGGTTTTATAGCATCTTCACTAAGTATAACCCCTTGTCTATCCAAATAGTCTAATAAATATTTAGATGGCTTATTTCTAATAACATGTCCACTTGTTGTTTTTTTATAAATTTCGTTATATTTTGCTTCATTATCTTCTGTTACATAAAACTCAGTAACCTCAGCTATTTCACGAACAAAACGTTTTGTCACTTTATCTTGATATCCTCTTATATAAACACCTAATTGAACATATCTATGAATTGATTTTAAAAATTGTTCAATATCTTGATTTGTTTCTAGTAAGCTATACATACGACTTGGTATAGATGATGCTTTATCAGCATGTATAGTAGACAAAATATAATGTCCTGATGATATTGAGTTACGAACCGCAAGTACTGCCTCAGCACTACGGACTTCGGAAAGTAATATCCATTTAGGATTTTGTCTCATACATGTAACTAATACATCTGTATAAGAAGCTATATTGTTTGTTTTCATGGCCACAATATCACGGTGTGGAAAAATTTTATCTAAATGAAGTTCCAAAGTATCTTCTATTGTTATTATTTTTTCATCTTCTCTTGTTTTAGAAGCTAGATATTTAACAAATTCTGTTTTACCGGAACCTGTTTCTCCACAGACAATGATATTACAGTGCCCTAAAACACATTGAACTAAAAAATCATGTATATCCAAATCAACATATTTTTCCTTTAAAAGTTTATCTTTTTCTAAACGTATTTTAGCTGGGGTTTTACGAATAACACAAGCTATTCCATTTTTAGCTATTGAATCGTGAACAAAATTTAAACGTAATTCTGATCCTTCAGCATCTAGAAATGGATGAGCCATGTTAAAAGTTTTCCCCATTACATTTGAACATTGAAAAGCAAGTTTTTCCATAAATGCATTATTAACAACCGTATTTTCAACGCGAACAATACCTCTTGACAAAGTCTTTAAATGTAGTTGTCCATCATTACTATAAGATATATCTGTTATATCGTCATTATCTAAATATTGTTGTAATACACCAAAATCAATTTGGGAAAACATATCATCCATCATATGTTATTAGCTTTCCTTTTTTGTTGTTTTATCTGTATTTGTTTTATCAGTTGTCTTATTATCTGTTGTTGTAGTTTTATCTTCTATTTCATCATTTGGAACTGTATTTGCATTTATGAAATCTTTTAATGTTTGACTACTTACAACTGTTTCTCCAACTTTTGCATCTACATTAATACCATGTGGTACTGGGAATAACTCTACTGAAAAATTACTCATATAACTAGCTTTTCTAAGTAATATATTTAATTCACTTTCAACACCAAATATAATATAAGCTGGTATTCTTGCTTCTTCACTATTTTCAAAAACATTTTGTCCAGATGAATCTTTAACAGCTAAAACTTTAACATTTTCTATTAATTTTCCAACCATTAAAGTATCACTTTCATTGTATGCTTTCATATAAATGTCGATATAATTTCCTGGATAAATTGAATTACCATATGTTGAATCCATTGTTACTTTAAAGTTGTATGGAATTTGTCCTTTCTCTAAATCTACGAAGGCAGCATCTGGAAGATCTTCTTCCTTAACTACAGCTTCTTTATAAAATAAGCTACCTTTTGGAATAACTGTATTAGCAGCTGTATATTTTCCAACTACAGCACTTGATAAAGTATAAACATTATCTTGTAATACAACTGGTGCGATATCAACATAACTAATCATATCACTTGTTATTTTAGTTCTTGGTTGAATGGTTTCAGAAGCAACTGGTATATTAGTTACTGGACTAACCATCTTATTAATTTGATAACGATATCCTAAAAATAAAACCAAAATTATTAATAGAACACCTACTACTGTTACAGTATTTTTATTTTGAAAAAATCTTTTTATTGCTATTGTAAAATTATTCATTTTATCATTCCTTTCTAATATGGAGTTTCTAATATTGCATCTATTTTATTTTCAATATTGAACTCTACGACTTCTTCACTTGTACTTGTTTTTTCTTTTGATGACACTTTAAGACTAACCTTAGGTGGTGTCTCACTAACATCGTAAATTTTAATTACATATGTATTACCTAAGGCAACACTATTTGAAAATCTTCTAATAAAATTTTCTACAAATTTCTCTCTATTTATCCTAACATTTCCTGTTGTTTTATAATAAGAAATATCAATAGCATCATACATAGCTGCTTCTGTTACCTCTTTTAAAACTGTATAATTTTGTTCATCCTCAGTTGTTACAGTTTGGAAGAAATAAATAAAAGCTACTGATATAACACCAATCGTAATTATCATTATACTCCAAAATGACTCTTTCATTTATTTACCTCCTTCATTTATTTAATACATGTATAAAAATTATCTTTTGTAACATTTTTACATGTACCACCTACCAATCCTGATATAGAGCTATGAACAAAATTACTTATACATGCTGATGAGTTGTTTATCTTACATTGTAGATTGAAATCACTATAATTTTTTGCATATCCTTTTCTAATTTGTTTAATTAATTGAGGTGTTAAAACAAATTCATATAATGGTTCTTTTTTATAAACACTATCACCATCAACACTTCTATTTAGTCTTATTTTTGTTTTAACAGTTGTTTGGTTATTCCAATTAGTACCTGGATATCTTCCTTTGTAATTATCATTAAACATACCTTTTTTTAATCCACTTTGACTTATAGTTTTATCAGCATCATAACTTGGAAAAGGATTATCTAAATCTATAACTCTATATATGATATTTATACCTTTTAATGGACAAACTAATTTTTCACAAGTTTGAACCGCTGTATTGTAGCTTACTCCTTGTGCTACCTTTGTTTCAACACAAGCAAGTAATTTACCATCCATGTCTTCATCATTCACATTATTAGTATTTGGACAATGTGGAATATCTGAATTATTACAAATTTTTTTCTTACAATTACTAGCTGATTCACCAGCCATAACACATGTTTTAATTGAAACATTTTCCATTGGTGGATCACAATAATAATCATCATCTGAATTATCACATAATTCTTCTTCTTTTACAGGCTCTGTACTATCACATAAATTAGCATATTGAGCATGTAGTACTAATCCAGCTCTTGCTGTTGTATCCGCACATGTTACACACGCATTATCAGGTGGTGGACAAACATAGTTTTTTGGTTCAGTTGTCTCATCAATTGTTTTATCACAATATTGTTGTTGTAAATCTAAACATCTATTTTCAAGAGATGTTTTTGTATTTTTATCAGCACAATAATCAAGTATTTTTCCTTCATTTTTTGTTCCTTCTGGACAAATACATGATGTATCAGAATTTTTTAGAATTTTATAATAACATTTATATTCAGAGTTAGCGATATTACCAAAAGCATTATCATGACCTAATTTATTTGTTTTAATAATTAAATTATATTTTTTGTTTTCTTTAGCATCACTAGAAATAGCTAAATTGCCATACCCTATATCAGTAAAATTATTAGACGGTTTTGTACTTGAAACTTTACCATCTTTGATACTTACGTATCTATTATAATTACTATCTAAAGTATATGATGTAGTTGCTGTAACTACTATTTTATTATTTGATACCGTCTTCTTATATGAAGTATTATTTTTATTTAACTTTGCCGTTGCTGTTGCTGCACCATTTTCATATTCAACTGTAACATCAGTTTGAAAATTATATAATTGACTTGTATCTACATTTTGACAAGCTGATATATTACTTCCCTCAATAGTACAAGTTCTTCTTCCAAAGAAACTCAATGAGTATTTATTAAATTCTATTTCATTTTTATTAGCACCTGTTGGCCACACTAAATAACCATTAGAAACATTATGTGCATAATTTCCTGGATATACTTGTTGTACATATTCTAAGCAATAAATATTACATCCATTTCCTTGATAAGTTAATTTCCCATTTGCCGTAGCATTTTCAACTACATCTGATGAATTACATGATACCTGTTCTGTATATTCTGCAAAAGTTCCTATATTACTTTTTCCTGTATTATTGCACTTTGCTGGTGCTGATGCAGTTTTTACAGCATAACACTTTTTAGGAGAAACACCTTTAAAAAAATCAATAATATTATAACCAGCGCCATATTTTGAATTTGCTAAAATACTTCTATTAAATGTTGTAGTTGACCTAATTCCTATATCATCCCAACTTGTATTTAAATGAAAATATTCTTGATTAGAAAAATGTTCTGACTCCCATGAGGTTTTTAATCCTGATGCTGCTAAATCTTTTGGAGTAATATAGTAATATGATCCTCCATTATTTTGAGTCCAAGATAAAATTGGTTGTGTAATAATTCTATACCCCTTACAATTAATTCCACAAGTAGGATCACTTTTTTCTGTATCACGATCAAGAACATTCTCATCTGAAATTCCCATATAATTTAAATACAATTTATAATCATTTACTACAACGTTTAACAAATAATCACTAAGTCTATTCCAATCATTAGATCCATAATTGAAACTTGGTATATAGTGTCCTTCCGCAATATATTTAGTTCCAGTTATATATGCACTATTATTAGATACAATAATTGAATGTGAACCATGTGGATTTTCTTCTAATGAGCTTCCATTATAATACACAAGTGTCATTAAAACTGTAACATGATGATTATTATTATAAGGACAAAGCCCTTTGATACCACGACACCCATTATGACTAGCTCCACTTACACCAGACGATGTACCATTATTCGTATTAACACCAAGCGCATATACACTACCACTTACAATTATCAAAAGTAATGATACTATACCTAAAAACCTTTTAGTGACCTTCATATGTCACCTCCTAAAATAAATCTTCTTTTCTATTATATCTCCAAATCGTAACTGATAATATGATAATTATAATTGGTAAAATAATATAATAATAATTTAAATAAATTTCAAATAAATCATCAAATAATCCGTTTTGTTTTTCATTAACTTCTTCTTTTTTTGTTTGATCTTGTTTATATTTTTCTATTTTACTTTTTAACTCCTCATAATTTTGTGTTTTTACCCATTTTTGACAATATTTAAATTTTTCTATTCCCTTACATATCTCATCATTATAAAGATAGTTATAATAAGGTAATGTTATATAATGAGAATAAACTTTCTTATTAGAACAAGTTTCCATATATACATAAAACTTATAACTAGTTCCTTGGTAAAATTGATCTTGAAGTTCTATATTATCACTAGTATAATTATAATTTTTATTGTGAGCTACATCTCTTACTAATAAACCGGGAATTAAGTTAGACAATTTAATTTTAAAAAATACATTATTATCTGATTCAACATAGTCATATGTAATTTCTATATTTTTAGCTAATTCTTGATATTTAACTATTTCACTATTAGAACAAGTTTCAGCTTTCACAATTGGTACAAATATAAACAATAATAGAAATAAAGATAAATATTTATACCATTTCATCATATCATCCTTTCTATTTTATTATAACACACATTTATCTTTTAACAACTAAAAATTCATTACTTTACATAATATTTATATATTTTGTTTCTTATATTAAATTCAATAAATATTTCATCTGCTGATTTAATTTCTTCTTTTATTTCAATAAAATAATCGTCTGCTTTAGCTTTACTAGGTTTTATCTCTATTATTTCAGTATCCATTGTTTTTAATGTGCCGTTTATTCGATATTTTATTTTTCCAAAACATTTTATAAATTTATATAAATCATCAATTCTGTTATTTGAATAATCTAATTTTAAAGTCCCATTTAATTTCATTAAAACAGTTTTCTCATTATTATCTGTACCTGGTTTTAAAATTTCTTTATAATTAAAACATTCATCTTTTATGCAATATTTATAATCCAAAGCAAATTGTTCTTGTATTTCATAACTATTTATAACAAGAGTTGAATTTTTTAAAATACTATTTTTTAAATTTAATGTTTCGGTTAATGATTTTTCTTCTTCTTTTTGTTTTTTATTTAATGATTTAGGTGTTACATCTATCTTAATTTTTCTTTTATCTGTATCTGTATAAAAAATAAACATTTTATCAGTTATCTTATTTTCTGGTACTAAAAATTCTAATGTATAAGTTTTAAAATTATTTTCTATACTTTGATTATTATAAATATTTCCAAGGTCATATAAATCATTACGATATTTTGTTGTATGATAATATTTGCTTTTTCCTAAGCTTAAATATATATTTCCAGTATTTAAAGTTTTTTGAACGTTATAAAGATTACGTATATTAAATCTAACAACTACAAGTTCATATCCATCTTTTACTACGTTATTATTTATATCATATTTAGTATAATAACTATCTATATAATTCATAATAAATTCATTAGTTTTAAAACTATCATTTAATTTATATACTCGATTATAAACTTTAAAATTTAATAATAAAATAATTGATACAACAGCTATAATTGATGTTATTAATACCTTAAATAATAATTTGTTTTCTAAATATGCATATTTTAAATATCTCAATTTTTTATTAAAATATCTTTTAGACTTATTTGAGTCAAATTCTACATCAACTTCAAATTCTTCATTATCTAATTCAGTAATATTTAGTTCTTCTATATCTCTCTTAAAATCAAAACTTTTTATATCAAACCCGGTAGCTCTTATAGCAACTATTATAAAATCTATTCCTTGGACTATTAAAGCTACAAGCGATAAATCATGAATAATTTTTAATGTTCTAACATCAACTAATCCAGATTCAAGAGACTTTATAATTAAAAAAGAAGCATAATAGAATATAGCTAACAATAGACAAGTAATAATATTATAAATATAAAATTTAATTGGTTTATCTTTAAATTTCATTAAAGTAAGAATTATTATACTACCTATAATAACAAAAATTAAAACTACAAAAAATAATGGTCCAAATAGTGATGTTGTAACATCATTAGTTATTGTTGTTGCTATTGTTGACAAATAATCAGTGATAAAGCTTAATAGATTACTTGTTTTATAAATTAAATATCCCATCAATATTGCCATTATAAAATGAATTAATTTAAAGTTCTTTATTAAAAAGGCATATGGTTTTCTAAGTATCACATTAACACACTCCTTATCCTATATATAGTATACACTAAAAATTTAAAAAAAAAAATAATTTGAAAATGGTTTTTGTCATTAACAGTTATTGTTTTTTTTCATAGTATAAAATAGCTAGGAGGAATATAATGAGTAAAATTATATTACAAATTAAAAACTTAAAAAAAATATATCATACTAAGAAAAAAGAAATCTTAGCTGTTGAGGATTTTTCACTTGATTTAAAAGAAGGCGAATTTGTATCAATTGTTGGTCCAAGTGGTTGCGGTAAATCAACAATTTTATCTATATTATGTGATTTACTAAAATCTTCTAGTGGTAATATTAAAATTGATGATAATAAAAAAATAGGCTATATGTTACAAGAAGATAGCTTACTTGAATTTAGAACAATCTTAAAAAATTGTTTACTCGGACTAGAAATTAAAAATGAGTTAACTGATGAAAATAAAGATTATGTTATTAAATTACTTAAAACATATGGATTAAAAGACTTTATTAATAGTTATCCAGAAAACTTATCTGGTGGAATGAGGCAAAGGGTTGCTTTAATTAGAACCCTTGCTACAAAACCTGATATATTACTTTTGGATGAACCTTTTTCATCTCTTGATTATCAATCTAGATTAGCTGTTTCTGATGATGTATATAATATATTAAAAAAAGAAAAAAAGAGTGCAATCATGGTTACTCATGATTTAGCTGAAGCTATAAGTATGTCTGACAGAATAATTGTTTTAACAAAAAGACCAAGTAAAATTAAAAAAATATTTGAAATTAATTTAACCGATAAAAGTACACCTATAAATAATAGAAAAGCAAAAGAATTTCCTATGTATTATGATCAAATATGGAAAGAAATTGATTTTCATGTATAGTGATGAACATTTATTGTTTTTAAAAAAAGAAAAAAAGAAAAAATTTATTATTAAATTTTTTAGATTATCTTTAATAATTCTTTTTATTTTTTTATGGCAATTAGCAGCTGATCTTAATTGGATAAATACTTTTATTACCTCTAGTCCAAAAATGGTTTTAAAAACACTAATTAAACTAAGCACTGAGGGATTATTTATGCATATTTTTGTAACTGTATATGAAACTTTAATTAGTTTTGGTTTAGGTACTTTTATAGGTATATTTATAGCAACTCTTTTATGGTGGAATAAATATCTTTATAAAATTTTTGATCCTTATTTAACTATTTTAAATAGTTTACCTAAAGTAGCTCTTGGTCCTATTATTATAATTTGGTGTGGAGCAAACATAAGCTCAATCATTATAATGGCACTGCTTATATCTGTTATCATTACAATTATTAACATTTCTACTTGTTTTAATCAAGTTAATAAAAATCAAATTAAACTGTTAAAATCCTTTAAAGCTACTAAAAAACAATTATTTTTTAAACTTATATTACCTAGTTCTATAAATAGCATTATCAGTAGTTTAAAAATAAATATTAGTATGTCTTTGATAGGTGTTATTATGGGAGAATTTTTAGTTTCCAAAAAAGGTATAGGATATTTAATCTTATATGGTTCACAAATTTTCAATTTAAATTTAGTTATGACAGGTATTATTGTTTTATGTATTGTTGCAGCCATCATGTATTATGGAGTTTTATTATTAGAAAAAAAACTAACTCGAAAAAGTTAGTTTTTTATTTTAAAATGTCATTTGCTTTAGCATTCAAGCTAAAATCAGCTCTTCTACCTAATTTGTATGCATAGTATCCAGCAGCACCTATCATAGCAGCATTATCAGTACAATGTTTTATACTTGGAATTGACAAATTGAAATGATTTTCTTGTGATAATTTTTCAAATTCACCCCTGATACCACTATTAGCAGATACACCGCCTGCTATTATTAAGTTATCCACATGATATTCTTTCATTGCCTTTAAAGTTTTCTTAGTAAGTATTTTAACAACTCTATCTTGAAATGAACAAGCTAAATCTTCTTTTCTTATTTCGTTACCTTTCATTTTTTCATTATGATTTAAATTTATAACTGCGCTCTTTAATCCACTAAAACTAAAATTATAAGAATTATCATCTAATGGATATGGCAATTTATATGTATCATATCCTTCTTTAGCTAGAAAATCAACCTTAGGTCCACCTGGATAAGCAAAATCTAAAACTCTAGCAACTTTATCATAAGCTTCACCAACAGCGTCATCTAATGTTCCCCCTATTTTTTCAAAAGAATAATCTTCCTTCATATATATTAACTCTGTATGGCCACCACTAACTACAAGAGCAATTAAAGGAAACTGCATTGATTTTTCTAAATTATTAGCATATATATGACCTGCTATATGATGAACAGGAACTAATGGTTTATCATATGCAAGTGCTAAAGTTTTTGCAGCCTCAACACCAACTAATAATGATCCAATTAATCCAGGGCCATAAGTTACTGCAATAGCATCTATATCTTCCATATTCATATTAGCTTTTTTTAAAGCTTCATCTATAACAATTGTGATGTTTTCCACATGTTGTCTACTTGCTATTTCTGGAACAACACCACCATAAAGTGCATGAGTATCTATTTGTGATAAAACAATACACGATATCTCATCATGACCATCTTTAACTATTGAAACACTTGTTTCATCACAACTAGATTCAATTGCAAGTATATATGTACTTTTCATACTATCACCAACTTCTACTCATTATTATAGCATCTTCATTACCATAATACTTTTTTCTAATATATAATTTTTTAAAATTAAATTTTTCGTATAAACTAATAGCTTTTAAATTACTTTCTCTTACTTCTAAAATTATTTTTTTGTTATTAAGTTTAATCATTTCATTCATTAATATAGAAGCAATACCTTTTCTTCTATATTTTTCATCAACGTAAATATAAATAAGTTCTATTTCATCATAAATATAATTGAAATTAATAAATCCGACTATTTTATTATCAATTTCATAAATTATCCACTTTGTAAATGGATTATCACTTTTATAATCATAATCAAATTCATCTTTAATTATTTTATATATTTCTTTTCTATCATTACTAGTTACATTTCTTAGCATAATTCTCTTCAACTTCTGTCTTTTTTAAATAATTTGGTTTTACTAAATGTGGATTAACATTTTGATCACTATTATTAATTATTTTTATGATATCTGGATTAGGAACGATAGAATTTAATAAATTATCATAACTAATATAGGTTACATTTTTACCTTCTAATTCTTTAACTAATTCTTCCAATTTAATGTATCTTTCCTCTTTTAAAGCTTTTAAATTTTGATCATATATACCAGCATATACATATCCTCTTCTAGCATCAATTAATGGAACTAAGATATTAGTATCAGTAGATGTTGAAGCTAATATTTTTAATTCTGAAATAGGATATATTTTTTTATTTATAGTATATGCTAAGGTTTTAGCAATAGTAACCCCAATTCTAATACCAGTAAATGAGCCTGGTCCATTAGATACGTATATATTATCAATATCTTTTGCTTTAATTCCATTATTATTCAAAGCAATATTTAAATCTTTTAAAGCAATACTAGATAAATCGTTATTGGCATCTATATTTTCATAGAACAAAACTTCTTCGTCTTTATATAATCCTAAAATTAATTTACTAACAGATGTATCAATAAAAAGACTTATCATAAAACTGCCTCACATAAATCTTCATATTTTTTTCCATGTGGTTCTAAAATTAAAATTCTCTTATTTTCACCAGCCACTTTAAATTTAATATCAAGTCTTTCATCTGGCAAAATGTCTTTGATTGTACTAGCCCACTCTATAACTACTACTCCACCTTTATTAAAATAATCTTCAATTCCAATACCATCAGTATTACCATCTAAACGATAAACATCCATATGATATAAAGGCAATTCTCCATCATATTCTTTAATAATTGTAAAGGTTGGGGAAGTTATTGTTTCAGTTATACCAAGAGCATTTGCTATACCTTTTGTAAACATTGTTTTTCCACTTCCAAGTTCTCCATCTAAACAAATTATCATATTAGGAAATTTTTCTGATTCAAAATTTTGTGCTAATTCAATTGTTTCAAATTCATCTTTTGTAACTATTTTATATTCCATTCATATCACCTATTTTAGTATAACAAAAACTATATGAATATTACAATAAAAAAAAAATTTTTTTTAATTTTTTACAAAAAAAAAAGATTGGCAACTTCCTATTTTCGCTTTCACTATCGTCGGCGTTATGGAGCTTAACTTCTGTGTTCGAGATGGGAACAGGTGTACCCTCCATGCTATCGTTACCAATCAAATATAGAGAAATAATTCTCTGAAAACATGATAATGTGTATTCAATCTTTTAAAAAATATAAATAGGATTAAATCCTCGATCTATTAGTACTGGTCAGCTCAACATGTCGCCATGCTTCCACCTCCAGCCTATCAACCACATAGTCTTTATGGGATCTTACTTTATAAAAAATGGGAAATCTCATCTTGAAGTTGGCTTCCCGCTTAGATGCTTTCAGCGGTTATCCATTCCATACATAGCTACTCTGCACTGCCACTGGCGTGACAACAGATACACCAGAGGTATGTCCGTTCCGGTCCTCTCGTACTAGGAACAGCTCTCCTCAATTTTCCTACGCCCA
>CAKPGR010000008.1 GCA_934155005.1 uncultured Bacilli bacterium
AATAATATCTTTTTTTGTTTTAAGTTCACAAAATAAAACTTCAAAACAATTATCATCCAAATAAATATTTTTATATATATTATTTATTCCAGCAATTCTATTTGCATTTGATATTAATAAAAATGAATATCTCCCATCTAATTCAACTCCATCAACTTTATAATGCATATTATAAAATCTCACTTTACCATTAAGTTCTTTAATCCCCTCAATTAAATAAGCTAAATAACCAAATCTTTTTTTTAAATATCTTGGAGTATCATAAGAAACATTTGTATATTTTCCAAGAGCTGCCACATAAGTAAACGGTTCTTTATTAATTGTACATATATCAACATTTTTAATTTTTCCTTTTAATAACAATTCAAAATTATGATATAAAAACTTACTATATCCATACATAGCGCCAATATCATTAGCCGTTCCTCTTGGAATATGCGCTAAAGTAATTCTTTTGTTTCTAGTAAAATTACCACTCATAATTTCATTAAAAGTTCCATCACCACCAACTGAAATTAACAAATCAGTATCAATTTCAGAAGCAATTTTTTTGGCATGTCCCTTATACTTTGTGAATAATATTTGAACGTCATAATTATATTTTTTAAATATCTTTTCAATTTTTAAAACATTTATATTTCGATGTAACTTACCACTATTAGGATTAATAACAATCGTTGCTTTCATATCAACACCACCTACTCAAACACTTTAAAATATTCACCTGAATCCAAATAAAGGATTCCCTTTTTTTGTTCAAAGTTCTTTATTATATTAACATAATTATTAATTTTTTCAAAATGCATCAATGTTAAATAAACATAATTACCATCATTCATTGTAAATAAAAATCTTTCTTCATCAACGGAATTAGGATCATATTTAATTTCTGATATACGTTCAATTATATCTCTATCAATATTAGACATAGCTTTAAAGAAATCATCATATAATTTGTCAGTAACATAATTAATTAAAATTGGACAATCTAAGACACTTTTATCTTCATTTTTATCACTTAAAATACTAACATTTTTTGAAGAATCATAATAAAGACAATAATTTTCTTCTATATAAATATCAACTTCACTTAATTTTCTCTTTTTTATAGTTGCTTTTTTTATATAAATATTTTTTTCTAATTTTTTTTCCATTTGTAATGTTGATACACTAAAAATAGATGGATAATTAGAAATACCAGCTATATCAATTATTTCTTGATCACTAAGGCTTTTATTATTATAAACATATATATTTTTTATAGGAAATTTAAAAACTTGTAAAATAAGATAAAAAATTAAACTAACAATTAATAAAAATAAAAACACTCTACCATATTTAACTTTTCTTTTTTTTATCTTTTTTCGTTTCTTATTTTTTTTCATATAATCACTCTACTTTACTATTTCTTGTTCAAGTATTAGTTCAACATTATATTTTTCATAAACTTTATCTTTAATTTTATTTATTACATGAACAATATCTTTTCCTGTAGCATTATTCTTATTAACAATAAAGTTAGCATGTTTTTCACTTATATAAGCTCCACCAATATTTTTACCCTTTAGCCCTACATCTTCTATTAAACGACCGGCATACATATTAGTTGGATTTCTAAATACACTCCCTGCTGATGGATATTCTAATGGTTGACTTTCTATTCTTCTTTTCTTACGGTCTTTTATAATATCCATTATATCATCTTTCACACCTTTTTTTAAATCTATTTCAACTTTTAAAATTATATATTCAGGGTGCTTTTTAAAAAAGGAAGTACGATAATGATATTCTATTTCTTTATTTTCAAATATTTTAAATTCTAAATTAGAATCAAGTGTTAAAACTTTTTTTATAATATATCCCATATCGCTTTTATAAGCCCCTGAATTATTAAAAGTAGCGCCTCCAACAGTTCCTGGAATACCAGTCGCAAATTCCATACCAGTAAGTCCCATTTTAGATACCTTAGTCGCTAATTTTATCAAATTATAACCAGCTTCAACTTCAATATGTGTACCATTTATTTCTAATTTATCTAAATTACTTAAATTGATTAAAAATCCATCATAATCTTTTTCGAAAATTAAATTAGAACCCCCACCAATTATTTTATACTTATATTTTTTTTCTTTTAAAAATACTAACAATTTTATTAAATCATCTACATTATTTGGAAAAACAAGCATTTTTGCTTTTTCTTTTAAATGATATGATGTATATTTTTCTAAACTAACATTTTCTAAAACTTTTCCAACTTTTAAACTTTTAACTTCTTCTGTCATACTCACACTTTTCCTTTATTATTTCATATATCTTAGTAGCGCTACCATCAACATTAAAATATTCTAAATTATTTTTTATTTCATTTATTTTATTTTCATCATTTAATATTTCATCTATTTTATTAACTAATATATCACTTTTTAGATCTTTTTCTTCAATCAAATAACATGCATTTTTTTGTTTTAAATCAAGTGCATTTTTATATTGGTGATTATTTGGGACATATGGACTAGGTATTAATATAGAAGGTATTTTAAGGGCTATAATTTCACTAAGCGTAGAAGCTCCTGCACGTGATACAATTAAATCTGTTTTTTTCATAATACGTGTCATATCATCAATATATGGGACAATTTTAACATTGGTAGGATATTTTTTATCCTTCATCTCATCATATGAATCTTTACCTGTTACAAATAAAATTTCATAGTTTTTATCTAAAAACATACTCATTGTTTTATATAAAAAATTATTTATTTTATCCGATCCAAGTGATCCCATTACAAATAAAACTAACTTTTTATTTTCGCTTAATCCAAATTCTTTTTTAGAGATTGCATCTTTTTTTATTGCTTCTTCACTACATGGATTACCAGTAAAAATAGTTTTATATTCTGGAAAATATTTTGTACTTGATTTAAATGATACAAATATATTATCAACATATTTAGTTAAAAATAAATTAGCTTTTCCAGGAATACTATTTTGCTCATGAATAAAAGTTTTATATCCAAGTTTTTTAGCTGAATATATAACTGGTCCTGTAACATATCCACCAACACCTATTACAGCATCTGGATTAAATTCTTTAATAAGTTTTGTACATTTTCTTTTTGCTTTTATCATGCACTTAATAGTTTTAAAATTCTTAAATATCTTTTTTCTATTTATTCCATATATCTCTATTGGTTCAAATGGGATATTATATTTTGGAATAATATCTTTTTCCATACGATTATGTGTACCAATATATAAAAACTCACTATTAGGTTCCATCTCTTTTATTTTATTTATAATGGCCAAAGCCGGATAAATATGACCACCTGTACCACCAGCACTTATAACTATTTTCATATAATCGCTCCTTATTATCATTATACCATAATTATATTCTAGAAAAAAGAATTTATTTTTAAAGAAAATTTTTAATGTAAACTATATAATTATTATAATTTTTATATTTTTCTAAATCTTTCTTATCTTCTATATTCCAAAGAAATAATTCTTTATTTTTAATATTTTTAGCATTTTCACATTTAACGCTAATAAAATCAGCTTTTGTTTTAACATTTCTAATACCAAATGTAATTAAACCAACTTTTTTATTTGTTTTTTTCTTTATATAATTTACTACCTTCTTATTAAAAGAGTGAAAATAAATATTTTTATATTTATTAGTTATCTTCAATACTTCTTTTGCAACTTCCTTCTTACCTTTTATTTCAATTAAAAGTAAAACCTTGTCATTAACTAAATTTAAAACATCTATTAGTAATGGAATTGTTTCCTTACTTTTTTTGAGTTTTAAATCTTTTAAAACATCATAATTTGTTTTTTCTATTATTTTATTTACTTTACACATTCTAAATGTATTAGAGTCATGAAAGACAATTAATTTTTTATCTTTAGTCATTCTAATATCTAGTTCAATTGGAATATTTCTAGTAAGACATATTTTAAAAGCTTCAAAACTATTTTCTGGAATATAATCATCATAAAAACCACGATGCGCTATTAACATAATACCACCTAATTAATTATATTAATTTTTCTTTACAGGATGTTATTTATTTTGTTATAATTTCTATGAGGTGTATTACTTATGGATAAAGATGTTGTTGATTTTTTTGAAGCAGAGTTAAGTAAAAAAGAAAAAAAATTAAGTAAGAAAATAGAAAAAGCTAGATTAAAAGAAGAAAAAGAGTTAAGAAGAAAAGAAAAAATTTTAGAACATAAAGAAAATAAAGAATTTAATTCTTATTTAATGAAAGTTAAAGGAATAGAAAAAAAGAAAAAAAATATTGATTATTTTAATATTCTAATTATTATTTTATCTATCACTTTAATGGTTATCAGTTTTGATTATTTATTTTTTAATATATTTTCTAACTTTAAAGATATGATTAATAGTATTTTATTAGTTAGTTCTATTATCTTTTATTTATTATCAATTATTTTAAAACATAATTTGGTTAAACCATGTCAATTATTATCAATCATTTTAATGATTTTATTTATGAGTTATAAATTATTTATGGCATAAAAAAAATAGGATATCCTATTTTTTTATTTTATAGCTAATTTATAACCACTATTAATTAATCTAAATAAATCTAATTTAACTTTAAATAATGGTCTATTCATTAAAATAGCTATTTCTTTTGCTGAGTATCCATCTTTAAATAGCTCAACCTCTTTTTTTAAAAAATCCTTTTTATTCATACCAAAACCCCCTTTGGTATCGCTTATTATAACATCTTTTTTTGTTTTGTCAAATTTTAATAATATATTTAAATTTATTAAAAAAACAACATACTACTTAGTATATTATTTTTTAGTATACGTACAATTTAAAACTTAATATACCCTTTTTTTAATAAAATTTTATCTTGTTTTAAAATGTCAAGTTGTTTAGTTGATAAATTTTTTTTATTTATCACAATTCTATAAACATAATTATTTACCCAATCATTTGTCGCAACACAATATCCATTATTACCATATTCACTTCCCCAGCTATTTTCTATTTTCCACTTATTAATTTTATTATCAATTATGTTTGCCCCTGTTATTAACATAGCATGAGCTTCTGTGATTCCATTGGTTTTTTGAACTGAATTATTATCCAATTTTAAATCAACATCAAAAATATCTCCATATCTTTCCATTAAATCAATCCATATTCCGTTAATTCGTCTTGATGTTGTAGAACAACAAAAATATACTGGTTCATTGGTTTTTAATTGTTTTATTATCAATGATTGAAATTCTTCTGGTGGTAAATTTAAAACTAAGTTATTTTCATCACCACTCATTTTAGAACTTTCTTCTTCTTCATAAATATTATTATATTTTATTTTTTTGTCTTGATATGAAGATATCTCTACATAGTCTTTTTTTAAATCAATTCCTATATATTTATCATAGAATTCTTTTGGTGTAATATCTTTATCTAAATGATATTTTCCATCTTTATCTATATACTCAAAATTAAATTTTTCTGGTGGTATACCATAAACACTAGCTATTATCTTATATACATTTTCCATATATTTATTTTTTAATTCCTCTATATTTTTTGTATTATCTTCTAGTTCAAGATAAAATTTTCTTAACAATCTTGATAATATTTGATTTATTTCATAGGTATTTGAAGACGAAAACGTTTCAGGAAAAATATTTTTAGGAACCACACCATATTTATGTATTAAACTAGAAAATTGAGTAAAATATCCTCCATCTATCATTCCATCTTCTAACAAATTATCTACATATCTATCATATAAATCTTTGCCACTATTTTTATATGAAATTAATCTTTCCAATAAAATATTAAATCTTTCTAATTTATCATAAAAAGCAACATAACTACCAGATAATTCAAAATTATCTAAATTACAATTTTCAATTACTTTTTCTCTTAATATATTTAGTCCAGCAAATGACCAACATCTTCCTGACGCTTTTTGATTTGTTATACTATGAGTTTTAATATTAATACTAAATTCATGACTTAATTCAGTTTCAACATCCTGAACTAAATCAACTAATTGAACTTTGTTTAACATTCTTTGTTTAACTTTATTAGTTTTATCTTTTTCATATTTTGTTCTAAAATTATCTAGAAATTCTTTTTTTAACATATATACCATACTCCTTTTTAAATACCTAAGTACAAATAATTTTATATTTATATTATATCAAATTTTTTATTGTTTTACTATTAAAAAACCACCAGCAATGATTAGGTGGATTTTATATTACAGATAAGTTAAATTTGAATGTTTATTTTATTTATTTACATAATAATAAATTACATATCTTTTTTATTTTTCATAAATTCTCTTAGTATTTTAGTTAAGGCTCTTTTTTCTATTCTAGATACATAACTTCTTGAAATATTATATTCTTTTGCTATTTCTTTTTGAGTTACTGTATCCATATTATTTAGTCCATATCTTTTGTTTATTATTTCTTTTTCTCTATCTGTTAAAATAGAAAAATATTTTGTCAAGTCACCTTTCATATCATTTTTATGTAACTTTAAAGCATAATCTGGATCTGGCGTTTTTAAAATATCTAAAAGAGTTATTTCATTACCATCTTTATCAAAACCAATTTGTTCATTTAAACTAACATTTTTACTATTTTTTTTATCACTTCTAAAATACATTAAAATTTCATTTTCAATACATCTAGCGCAATAAGTAGTTAGTCTTGTACCATGACTTTTTGAATAACTATCTACACCCTTTATTAAGCCAATAGTTCCTATACTTATTAAATCATCAGCGTCATCTCTTTTATGTTCATATTTTTTTACTATATGCGCTACCAATCTTAAATTATGTTCTATAAGTTTATTTCTAGCTTCTATATCACCTAAATTAGCTTTTTTTAAATACTCTTCTTCCTCTTCTTTTGTTAAAGGTTCTGGAAATATTTCATTAGAATAAGCAGCTGAAAAAATATAAAAGTCTTTAAATAAATATTTAATTATTTTAAAAAACATACATACACCTCTACTTAAATATATTTTTAAGTAATAAAAAAAGACTACTCTTTTTGAACTGGTAGTCCTTTTTCTACTTCTTTTTTAGGTTTTATTTTTTTATCTATAAATTTTCTAATCTTACTATATTTAACAAATAACATTATTGATAAGAAAATAAGTATTACAATTAAAACACTTGCTCCTAAAATTACTTTTAAATATAAGTCTAATTTTTTATTTAAACTATTTATTTCTTCATCATTATAAATTTGAAGTGTATCTTCATTAGAATCATACATATAAATATGTTTTTCTCCTGTTTCAACATTTAAACCATATATTAAAGCATATTTAGATGAATTATTTAACTTATAAACAGTAATATTAGAATCATTATATTTAATTTTTGTTTCACTATATCCTTTTGGAATATCTTTTTTTGATAATTTAATTGGATATAATGTTATTTTATTAAATGAATATTCTTTATATAAAGTATATTTACCATCTTTATAAACATAGAAATTTTCATTACCATCTTTATCTTTTAATACAACTAATGTATATTTTGTAGCATCTGATTTATATGCTGGTATTTCATTATCATTTATTTTAACAGTTGTCTCAACATAACCTTTTGGAATTTCTAAACTAGTTTTTTTTCTAAGTATAGTATAATCTCCATTATTAACTTTCACATTTATAGGATCATATTCTTTTACATTAGCAACAATTGTATAAATTCTTGTAGTACCATTTTGAGCAGTTACTACAACTTCCAATTTATTAGCTCCTTCTACTACTTCACGGTTTCCCGTTCCTGTTATAGAAGCTTTTGAATCAGCTACTGTGGCATTTATATTGATACTTGTTGTTCCTGCATCTAGTGTAACAATATATTCTAAATTATCTTTATTAAAAGCAGGAGATAATTCTAAACCATCTACACCTAAACTAGATAAATAATTATTACTAGATAAATTAGCATTTTGTTTATTAGAATTAGTAGTTGAAGAACTTCCATTTTTTACTGTTATAGTCACTGATTTACTTCCCGAAAAAGGATTTCCATCATAATCAGCAACATCAAGTGCTTGAACTGTAATAGTTGCTGTACCACTACTAGCAGCACTGAATGAAAATGTTTGTGTTCCATCATCTATCCAAGTACTTCCCGTACCACCAGATAAAACTGATGAATTAGATGATTTGATAGCAAAGCTTCCAGCAAGCCCTGATGCTTTAACTGTTACAGCTACTTTACCACCAACATTAACAGAAGAGGCAGCGGAAATACTAAGTGATCCCGCTTCTATGTTAGAAATACCAATAAATGATAATCCAAATAAAACTAGACTATATAATATTTTTTTCATAATGACCTCCCTACTTTAATGTATTGTTTCTTCCCATTATATAATTTTTGATATTAACATAATCAACAGCGCTTATTTTTCCATCACCATTAGCATCTGCTGCTTGTTTAAATGAACCTGATAATGATGATGAACCCATTATATAATTTTTAATCTTAACATAATCAACGGCGCTTATTTTTCCATCCCCATTAACATCTCCTCTTATGATAATACGATATGTAGCCGAATTACTTCCTGAATTAATTGTTATTGTATCTGCTGTTCCAATAGCTTCATCACCAGTTATAACAACACCATCTCTTTTTACTGTTCCCTTAATTTTAGATAACATTTGTTTTGCTGTTGTACCTATATTAACATTCATTAAGTATGAACCTGATAATGTATAACCTGCTTTATTTACTATTGTCTCTATACTTTCAGTAATAACCTCTTCTTTTTTGTCATTTTTTTTATCTTCATCAACTGATGTAGGAAGAGCTGAAGCATTTGAAGGCATATTATTATATACAGGAATTATAAATTCAATGTTACTATCTAAAAGCCCATTAATTGAAGCATATGAACTTTGTGTTGATTTGGCTTCTGATGATGGTGCCATAATATTTGTCATATATTGATGTGAATAATTTCCATATGAATTACTTGTAACATTAAATTTTTGAAAATATAATGTATTTTGCTTTTGATTTATATATCCATTAGCTATATAATTTGCTCCATTTAATATTGCCGTTTTAGCATCCTTCCATGGTCTATTAAATGTTGTATAAGCTCCATTATATCCAC
Organism: uncultured Bacilli bacterium; assembly: GCA_934155005.1. Taxonomy (GTDB): domain Bacteria; phylum Bacillota_I; class Bacilli_A; order RF39; family UBA660; genus CAJOJO01. The sequence continues at coordinate 9,166 of CAKPGR010000008.1, forward strand.
TAGCAAAATCAATCGCACAACTAACAGGATTTGAACACTTAGAGAAAGCCCCTAAATTATAAAAATTATAATATCCTTTTGATCCATTTGCTGATGATGATAACTTACCACCACTTGTTACAACTTCTTGTCTTGACCTAGCCGCTAGCATAATTGGACTAACATTATTTCCATTATAAGTTGCAGCCTCAATAAAATATGATGAATAATTTAATAAATCAGTATTCTTAAAAATTGTTTTAACAACACTCTCTGTTTGATAAGTTGAATTATACCCTAAATTTTCAAACATAAAAATATTTTTTTCATCCATAAAATTTCTTGGATCCATATAATAAGCTACCGTTGCTTTATTAGCAGCAAACCATCCACCAGTTTCTTGTTCTTTATATGTATTATTAAGTGGATTATAAGAACCGCTATCAAGAGATAAATATATTGGATTAGAACTTTGAATATAACTCATTCCAACAACACTTTCATTTGTTATAACAGTATTCCAATCAAGTCCAGTATTATAAGCTTTAAATTTCCAATTTGGATGAGCTTCTTTTAATAAGGTAAGTTTATCATAATAAATACTTGGAATACCTGCCGCTTCAAATTCTGCTTTATATTTATTTGAATCTACACTAGTATTTACGTTATCCGCACATATATATCCATTATAAGTTGAACCCTTTGTACTAGTATATGAAGCATAATAAAATCCCTTTTTGCAGTTCGATATTGTTGATGATACAATTGAATCATAATTCAATATTTTAATAGTGTCACCAGAATCTAGGCAATGTAATTTACCAGGTGCGGCATAAACATCTCTATTTGTTTTTGAAAAACATGAATTATTTGGTTTTGTTAAATTAGGTTTTGATGCGAATAAAACATCACTTCCAACTGTATATCCAAAAACATTTGTTGAAGCCTTTATAGAAAAAGGCATTATAACAAAAAATGATATAAAAATAATAAATAAATAATTTAATTTTTTCATACAAAAGCCCCTTTCTAGTTTTCTATAATCATTTTAACATAAAAAACAAGATAAAGTAACAAATTTAGATAAAATATGACATTATTTTACACAAGAAAAAATAGTCTTTTGACTATTTTACTAAATTCATAGATTTAAAGTAATAATTACCATTTTGATCTTTTTTAAATATCATGTTATATTTTTCAAAGTTCATGTAATTTTGACTATTAATTTCATCATTATTTTTTTCATATTTTTCAATATAATAATTTAATCCAGAAGCTCCTACGCCACCACATCCAGCTTCCACAATATAGAATTTTTCATTCTTAGCATCAAATGTATAATTTGGACAATGCCCTGTTTTTTCTAAACCAACCATGTCATTTTGAGTAAAAGTAACATTAAAAGTTTTTTTTGCTAACTCATTAAATTCGCTTAAATCAATTTCAGAATTCCAAATTACAACATCTTCAACACTATCCATATTTGGGATAGAAATATCTTCTTTTTTTATAGTTAAATCATGTGTTTTCAATTTGTGTAAAAGTAAATCTACTTTTTGTACATTATCATAATTTGAATTAAAAATAGCTCTATTTAATACTAAATAATTAACATAATATGACTTCTTATTATAATCTTCTTCTATATAATAAGAAGGTTGAATAGAAAACATATTATATACTTTTTCATTTAATATTTTTAATTCTTGATTATCCAATTCTTCTTTATTATTTATTTCAGTAGAAGAACTTTTATTATCTTCATTATTACTATTAAAACTTACTACTTTTATTATAATTAATCCTAATACTGCTATTAATATTAAAACTAATAATACAACTAATAACTTACTATTTGAACCATTCTTTTTATTTTCTTCATATAATGCTTCACCACAGTTACCACAATACTTTTCTCCATTATTATTCTCTTTACCGCATTTCTTGCAAATCATTTTATCACTCCTATTCTACTTCCATTTTAACCCCCGAATTTTTTGTCAACAAAAAATTGGTTCATTAACCAATTTTACGCTTTTATCTAATTCCTTTTCTTGAATTATTTTTAATATAAGAATCTATATTTTCCTCTATCATAGAACTTATTTCTAAATTTCTATTATAAGTTAATGGATCTGTTATATCAATTTCTTGATTTCTATTACTTAAATTAAAATACATTTTTAAATCATTGTCTGTTTTCTTAATTCCCACACCAATTATTAAATAATTATTATCAAATATTCTTTTAAACAATATTCTAACTTGATCATCTCTTAATTCTTGAAAATTTTTAAGTCTCTTATTTGTATTCCTAAAAACAGTAATTTCACTACTATTTAAATTATTTTCTTTTAACTTATCTAACAATTTTTTAACTTTTTCCAAGTATTCTTCTGGTATATCTTTTAAATCCTTTTCAATATATGATTCTCTTCCATTAGGTGGGAATGCATAAAATAAATTATTATAATTTTCTTCTTGAACTATATTATTAGTTTTATAATAAAGTATTTCAGTATTAAAATAATAAAGAATTTTATTATACTTTTGCTTTATTTCATTATATTCAGCTATTACTACTTTTCTAAGTTCTATATCATTATAAATATCCTTTTTAGAAATTGATTCTTTACTTTCATGTAATAACAAAATAAGTTCATTTAATATTTTTTTAAAAGTATAATCAAACTCTTCATAACTAATATTTTGATCTTTTAAAGTAGGAAAAATTTCATAAAGTTCTTTTATATCATCAGATTTTTTAATCATTTGTAAATAAAATTTTATCATTGAATCAACTTTATTTTTAAAATCAAAAGTTTCTAAATTTGTAAAATCATATAATTTTATATCTTCATCTAACATCTTTAAAACTGTATAGCTAGTTTTTTGATTTTTTTGTGTATCATTATGAATTCTAGTTTGTTCAAATATTCTAACTTGATCTTCTAATTTTACTTTTTCTTCATTCATGACTTGTTCTAATAGTTTAATTTGATTATTATTGATTAAGCCACCATATTTATAACCCGATAAAATTTTTCTATATTCTTTTATTTTAGGCAAAAGTTTTTGTAATCTACCCTCTAATATTTCACTTTTATTATAAATTTGTTCATATTCATCATTTAAACTATTAAATAAAGTTTTTAAAGTTTTTCTATTTTCTAAAATTTGACTTAAATCATTAGTTGACAAACTATTAATATAATTAAAAACAATTTTTGAAAATTTTTCTTTCAAAGAATCAGAATAAATAAGACTTAATTGTAAATCATAACTTAAAAAATTATCTTTTAAATTATCATCACTTGAATTCAAATAAGATATAATCTCCCTTAATATATCTAATTTAAAATTTATATTTTCAAACATTTCCTTTTCTTCTAAATAATCTGATACTTTTAAATATAAAACATTTTTTAATTCTTTTAAAGTAAATTCTTGGTTCATATTATCTCCTCATTCATATCTATTATACAATATAAACATAGATTTGGAAATAAAAAAGAACTGGTCATAACCAGTTCTTTAAAACTAACTTAATTTAACAATATTTAAATAAGCACTTGTTCCAGTTGCTGGTGAAACTGTAGCATTAACACTAGAACTTAATCCAAGTGTTATAGCATCATTTAAAGTTAAATTTAAAATAGCACTACCATTTAAAGTATCATCCTTATTTGCTTCAAATTCCTTAATAATAGTTGTACTAGCAATAGGATTATTATTTTGTAATATTTCTAAAGTTATATCTCCTGTTGCGCTAGTTGATCCATTAAAGAAATAATCAATTTTATAAACACCAGTTTCTGGAATAGTTAATGTGTTAGCTACATCACCTGTTATACCTGATAAAGGACCTGTTGTTGCCAAAGGAATAACACTTGCAGTATCTTGCGTTAATGAAATTGTATTAGTTGATGTATCATACTTACTACCATAAGAAATTACCTTAGCTGGTCCAGTTGGTCCCACTGGGCCTTGTATACCTTGAACTCCTTGTATACCAGCAGGTCCTGCAGGACCTATTGGACCTATTGGTCCTTGACTTCCAGTTGGACCAGTAGCTCCTCTTGGAATGACAAAATTTAAAACAGCATTTTCATTTGTTCCTGCATTAGTAACAGAAGCATTTGTTCCAGGATCACCAGTTACTGTCGTTCCTACTTTAATCGTAGCAGGACCTTGTGGTCCCATTGGCCCAGTCGGACCCATAATTCCGCATTTTTCTTTACATCTTTTTCCTTCTTCTAAAATACGCTTAATTTTATTTGAACAATTATTGCTCATATAAACTTCCCCCTTCAATAATATTTTATGTGCGTATTTTAAAATGCATATTTATATTGTCTACAAATTTATTTTTTTATCATAATACTAGGCCAAATAATTAAATATACTAACATTGATAACATGCATACCCAACCTACGAGTGGTATAATTAAACATATTATCCAAAAATAAGGAATACTATATAACTCTATTCCAGGAGTATTTAATTTCACATTTACTTTAACTAGCATTTGAACATAAAAAACAAAAAACATAATAACAGCAGGAAAAACTAAAGGAATAATTCCAAATAACCAATATTTATAATTATTATACCATGCTTTTTTATCATATAAATCTAAACTATAGGCTAAAACAAATGAAAATAAACCGCCTGTTGCTATCATTAAAAATAAGTCAATAAACCAATTTTCTTTTTTTAATATACTCAATTTTTATCACCTAATTCTTCTTTTAATTTATAAAGTAAATTTAAAGCATCTAATGGCGTTAAATTTAAAATATCTAAATTTTTTATTTCTTCTTCTACTTTTGACTTTTCTTCTTCCATAAGTTCTAAAAGGGGTAAAGACTCTTGTATAACAATATCTCTTTTTTGTTCTTTATTTTCGTAAACTCTTAAAATTTCACTAGCTCTTTTAATTAAACTATCGGGAAGATTTGCTAATTTAGCAACTTGAATACCATAACTTTTATCAATGCTACCTTCTTTTATTTTATGCATAAATGTTATATTATCATTTTCCAAAATAGCACTTACATGAACATTTTTTAAAGTTTTTAATGTTTCACTTAAATCAGTAAGTTCATGATAATGAGTCGAAAATAAAGTTTTACATTTAATATTTTTTTCAATATATTCAATAATAGACTGCGCAAGAGCCATACCATCAAATGTTGCTGTACCACGACCTAATTCATCAAATAAAATTAGACTATTTGAAGTAGCTGTTTGAATAGCACGATTAGCTTCATTCATTTCAACCATAAAAGTTGATTCACCACTAACCAAATCATCACTAGCACCAATTCTCGTAAATATAGCATCAAATATTGGAAGAATCGCTTTCTTTGCTGGTACAAAACAACCTATTTGTGCCATAATAACTGTTATAGCAAGTTGTCTCATATAAGTAGATTTACCAGCCATATTAGGACCTGTTATTAATAAAATATTAGTATTTTCATCCATTAAAATATCATTTGAAACATATTCAGAATCAATTACCTTTTCAACAACTGGATGTCTATTATCAATTATCTCTATTTTTTTAGAATCAGTTATAACGGGTCTTATATAATTGTTTTCTTCTGAAACAGTAGTAAATGCTTGCATAACATCTATTTCACTTATTACCTTAGCTACATTTTGTAAAGTAGGAATATATTTTTTAACCATATCTCTAACTTCAATAAATAAATTGTATTCTAGATCAATAATTTTTTCTTCGGCATTTAAAATTAAAGCTTCTTTTTCTTTTAAAATTGGACTTATATATCTTTCACAATTAGCTAAAGTTTGTCTTCTTTCATAACCATATTCATCTTTAATTTCACTAATATTTCCTTTTGACACTTCTATATAATAACCAAAAACTCTATTATAGCCAACTCTTAAATTTTTAATTCCAGTCTTTTCTCTTTCACTTGCTTCAAATTTAGCAACAAAATCTTTACCACCTTTTCTTAAATCTTTAAGTTCATCTAATTCTCTATTATAACCATCTTTTATAATATATCCTTCTTTAATAGAAAGAGGTGGATTTTCATAAATAGCTCTATCTAATAAATCGTATAAACTAGTTAAAGTATCAATATTTTTGTGATAATGTATTTGATCTAATATTTTTTTAATATCAGGTAATACTTTTAAACTAGCTTTAAGTTGTAATAAATCCTTAGCATTACAACTACCAAAAGCAATTCTACCACTAAGTCTTTCTAAATCATAAACTTCATATAAAGCACTAGCTAAATCTTCTTTTAATATAAATTCTTTAAGTAAAATATCAATAGTATCATATCTTCTATTTATTTCTTCTTTATCAATAAGTGGATTTTCAATCATACTTTTTAAAGCACGAGAACCCATTGCTGTTTTTGTTTTATCTAGTAACCATAGTAAAGAATAATTTCTTTGTTTCAAACGTAAAGTTTCTGTTAATTCAAGATTCCTTTTAGTATGAATATCCATCTTTAAATAATTTTTATTTTCTTTTATAGCAACATGTTGTAAATGTGATAAATTTCTTTTTTGTGTTCTATTTATATAAGTAAGTAAATGTTTTAAAGATTCTATATATCTTACATCATTTATATCACTATAAATATATTCATATTCTTTTAAATCCTCTATTTCATCTAAAATACTAACAGTAATTTTAAATTGATTTTTTAAAATACTCATAATTGTTTTATCAACTTTATTACTTAATATAATTTCCTTAATTCCAATACTAACAACTTCACTTATAACCTTAGATACATTATGTTCAGTTATTGTAGCATAAACTTCACCAGTTGAAATATCTGTATAACAAATAACATAGGCGTGGTTAAAATCAACAATATTTCCAATATAATTATTTTCATTTTCTACTAATGATTCATCACTAATAACTGTCCCTCTACTTATAATTTGGATAATATCTCTCTTAACTATTCCTTTTTCTACATTTTTAGCATCTTCTAATTGCTCACATATACCAATTTTATATCCTTTTTCTACTAATTGATTTATATATATACTAGCAGCATGATATGGTATACCACACATAGGAATTTTTTCATCAAGTCCAGCACTTTTCCCCGTTAAAGTAAGTTCTAATTCTCTAGACATCTTTTCTGCATCATCAAAAAACATTTCATAAAAATCACCTAGTCTAAAAAAGATAATAATATCTTCATTTTTATTTTTTATCTCTAGATACTGTTTCATCATAGGTGTTACTTTATTTATATCAACATCTTGTCTTCTCATACTACCACCTTCTTTATTTTAACAAAATTATAAAAAGATGTCTAACAATTTACTTATTTTATTTAATTTTGTATAATATACTTAGATAGGAGGATATATATGAATTTAAGTGAATTAAAAGAAGATGCCAAGATCAAATTAAACGGAAAATATGGAGATGCTGTCACTATTGTATTACTTTATTCGCTACTTGGAACTTTTTCTATTAGATTATCTAAGTTAGCATTTGATAATAATTTTTCTTTTTTTGTTAATATTATTATTGCAAGCTTTTTTGGACTTGGATATGTTAGTTTCTTTTACAAAATATCTAAGGAAGAAGATACTGAGCTTAATGAATTATGGTCTAAAACAAATCGTTTTACAACTTATTTTTTAACTACATTAATAGCGGACATTTTAATATTTTTAGGAACTATATGTTTTATAGTACCTGGTATTATTTTAATGTTAGATTATTCTATGGTATATTTTATCATGTTAGATCATGAAGAATATAGTGCATCTGAAATTCTTAAAAAAAGTAGAGATATAATGAATGGACATAAATTAGAATTATTTAAATTAGAATTAAGTTTCATAGGTTGGATAATTCTTGGAATATTTACATTTGGTATCTTATATCTTTGGTTAATACCTTATATGAAAGTTTCAATCTCTAATTTCTACAACAAAATAAAAGAGCAATAATGCTCTTATTTTTGTTTGCTACTATTTTTAAATAATTTATCATAAACTGATTTACTATCTGGATTTATAAAATCCATAGCTGTTAAAGAATCAAAATCAACATCATTAGGATTAATAATAGTATTGTCAACTTCTTTTATCTCATCATATAAATTTACAAGTTCCTCTCTAAGTTCTTGTCTAGATTTTTCTGATGCATAAAAACGATGATTTTTATCAACAGCATTCTCATCTTTATTGTATTCCATTTTTAATCTTATAAGATTTTGATCATTATGTAATTTTTCAATACTTTCAGTTGCGATTGTTTTTAAAAATTCAACATACAAATCATTTTTAGTAAATACCTTTCCATTTATTTTTAAAATGGAGTTATCTTTTAATTTCATAATTAATTTTAATAATTTTATACGTTTTAAATACGATTTACGACTCATCATATCAGATTTACGACTTAATATTTCTAGATCTAATTCCGATTTATCAAATTCAAATTTTTCTTTAGCTTTATTATATGTAACTTGATCTATATGATGTTCTAAATAACCATTTTCTATCTTATTAAAATTATAAGCAAGTTCTCTTCTTTTTTCTTTTAATTTTTCTAAATCATTTTCTTCTCTTGGTCCTACTTTCTTATCTTTCTCAAGAACATCAATCATTGAAATAATTAATTCTTTTGAATCATCAGATATATTTTGTAATGCCATATAATCACATCCTATCATAAAAATATTAACATAAAAAAAAAGATATTTCAATATCTTTTATGTATTAAAATATGACCTTTTTTATTGAAAGAATATGATAAAGCGACACCATCTTCTGTTAAAGGTAATTTTTTTAAAAAATTCAAATTTTTTTCATATTCAATTATATTTGATAATAATATTAAATCATATTTCTCACTTGTATTAAAACTTTTAATATCTGTTTTATAAAATCTAAATTCTAAATCACTTATTTTTTTTTGTAATAATAGATAATTATTATCTTGAAGATATGGATTATATTCAATTATTCTATCCATATTTATTAATTCATGAGAAAATAAATATGAATTATAAACTTCATCAACATCAAAAAAATAATATAGAGAATCCCAAAACTTCTTAGAATTAACATCTAAATTATCCCTAATTTTAGTATAAAGATTATACAAATAATCCTGATCATCAGAAGTAAAGAAAAAATCTAAATATTCTTTTTTATTCAAAGATAAAATAGCTGCCAATTTTAAATTAAAATAATAATATGGATATATACTTATATCAAATCCATCTATATTATAACTATCAAATAAAACAGAATTTAAAATTTGGTCACCCGAAGCTGTTACAGATAAAATTTTATTTTTATTTTTTAATACATTTTGATATAAAGTTATATCTTCATTAGTTGTTCTATAAATAAATGACTTATCATGAAAAATTTTATCAAATTCCATACATTTATTTCCAGAAATTAACTTTTGAGCATAAGCTATATCTTCATTAAGCATAAAATCAACTCCACTAATTGTGGTATTATATCACATTTAATAAAAAAAAACTAGTTAAACTAGTTTATACAATTTCAATATATTCAAGTAGTTTTAAGAATAATTTAACAAATTTTCTTTCAAGCCCTACACTACCTAATTGAATAATTTTAATTCTTTTTTTCTTTATAGATAGATTACCAAATAAAATATTATCAATTTTTTCTTTCATACTTGTTTCAATTTGTAAATCAGAAATAATTGATTCAATATCTTCATTTATAATTCTATCAGCTGATATTTCAATATCCTTCCCCTTACAATTAAGAGTCAATTGACCTATTGTTGAAACATTTTTAACTTCAACAATAAAATCATTTCCTTTAACATAAGATTTTTTTTCTATTTCCGAATCATTTAAATACACTATAACATCATTAGCTTGTTTTGTATTTCTAAAAACAAATTTATAATTTCTTGTATCTGGAATAATTCCACTCTTACCTTCAATTGCTCTTAAAATAACTGTATAATTATTTGGCATATAATTATAATCTATTTGTGTTAAAAGATAAAAGTTTTTTAAATATAAATCTGAAACCCCATCGTCTTCATACAAATTATAAGTATTACTTTTACCAGGGAAAATTTGAATTTCAACATCATCAGGTGGTGTTGTATCATTTATAAATTTATTATCTCCTAAAACAATTATAGAGCCTGCTTTCGCAAATACAGGATAATCCTCATCTTTAAAGAAAGATATGTATTCTTTATTTCCTGGAAACTTTTTACCAGTAACAAAATCATACCATATTCCATCTGGTAAAAAGAAACGATGAATTGTCCTATTCATGACAATATCTTTTTTCTTAATAATAGGCGAAATAAACAATTCTGTTCCAAAATAATAACTATTACGATATAAATCATCATCATACATTTCTGGATAATTATAATATATTGGCATAATAAGTGGCATTCCATATTTGTGATATTTATAAGCCTCAGCATATAAGTAAGGAATTAATCTATGTCTTAAATTTAAATAATCTTTAACTATACTATATGTTTGAATATCCCATCTCCAAGGTTCTCTCTTATAATATTTACCACTATCTGATCCAAACTTTAAGATAGGTGAAAAAACAGACAACTGAACATATCTAGTATAAAGTTCACTATCCTCAACACCTTTATAAAAACCTCCTACATCATGGCTCCAAAAACTAACACCAATATTAGTTGCTGCTTCATTATGAAGTGGTATTAATTTTAAAGTGTCCCAACTAACTATTGTTTTACCGCTATATAAAACAGGATATCTATGAGGTGCAACTAATGTATTTCTAGATAATATCATTGGTCTTCTTTTATAATTTCTTTTCATGTCATTAAATTGATAATGATTCAAATAAAATAGATCTTTTATTTTAGATAAATCATTACTATCTGTCCAATAAAAATCAACATCAATATCATCTAAAGGATGAATTAATAAATTTAAATAATTATCTACTACATTAGAGTCCATTACATTAAAAGGAATAAAACCTTCAGCATTTTGATTTAAATTTTTCTCCAATTCTTCAAAATGATCTTCATATGGATATAATCCTTCTAATGGATTAATATTTAAACCAACTCTAACACCTTTAAAATGAAGATATTTTATCATCATATCTGGTGACTTAAATTTATCTTTATTCCAAGTAAAACCAGACTCCATTTTCTTACCATTAAAAGTTCTTTTATGCCAATCTTTATCTAAAAGAACTACTGATAAAGGAATCTCATGATCTTCAAAATTACTTAATAATTTTTTTAAACTAAGATCATCATAATCCATATTTCTACTCCACCAGTTACCAAGTGCATATCTTGGAATTAAAGAGGGTTTACCTGTTATAAAATAATAATCTTTTAAACATAACGCAAAATCTCTTAAATACATAAAAACATATATATCTATACCAGTATTTTCACGGCTCATAATAGTTCCATCTTGATTAAAAATATTACTCTTAGAATCATCAATAGATGCAAAACCATCAACAGAATATAAACCTTTTGTTAATTTTAATTTTTTTGAATCATCTAATGATACTCCAGGAGAACCAAAATTTCTAGCCTCTGGATGAAGGTAATACCAAATTTTATCAGTATTTAATAATTCAATTTTTAAATTAGACATTGAATTAACCTTACCTCCATAAAAAGGTTTCTCTTTTAAATATGTAAGTCTAAAATAATTTGTTAACACCTCTAAATAGCGACTATCTTCTCTTACTTTAAAATTTACTTTTGGTGTATTACGAAACCAAACTAATTCTGTTGGTCTATCTTCAAATATTCCATTTTCATTATATTCAAGTCTTACTAAGCGTTCAGTTAAAATAGTAATACGATATTTTATACCTTTAATGACATTTGAAGAAAGAGCCTTAGAAGCTTCATAATCAAATTCAAATTGTCTACCTAAATCCATATTATCACCCTTTTTATATTTCTTCTATTTTCATAAAATTAGTATGTTTAACTTCATTAAATGGATATCCACCAGTTATAATAACTTTATCATACTCTTTGGCTCCCATATTAGTTGCGACATCTTTAACTAGTTTCATCATTTTATCAAATGTTTTTATATCACTTATTTGAATTGGATATACTCCATAATATATTTTTAATTCTTTTACAACATCTATATCAGGGCTCAAAGCAATGATAGGACAAATTGGTCTAAAACGACTTATTTTTTTTGCTGTATATCCACTCATAGTTGGTACAATAATAAATTTACATTTTAATCTACTAGCACATTCTACGGTACTATATGATATATTTCCAGAAATATCTTGTTTTTCTGTACGCATTGTTCTATCAATAAAATCATAATAATTCAAATCTATCTCTGATGATTCTATTATTTTAGCCATTGTATCAACCGTTTGAATTGGATATTTTCCAACTGTTGTTTCCCCACTTAACATAACAGCATCAACGCCATCTAAAACAGCATTAGCAACATCACTAACTTCTGCTCTTGTTGGTCTAGCATTTTGTTCCATTGAAATCAACATTTCAGCAGCAACTATACTAACTTTTCCTAAACGATGACATTTACTAATTATTTGTTTTTGAATACCTGGTACTCTTTCAAGTGGGATTTCAACTCCAAGATCACCTCTTGCAACCATAACACCATCACTATTTTTTATAATTTCATCCATATCATCAATAGCGTTTTGGTTTTCTATTTTAGATACAATTGAAATATGATCATTATTAAGACCAATTAATAAATCATTAACAGCAAGAACATCATCATTACTAGAAACAAAAGATAAAGCTAAATAATCAACATTCATTTTATCTGCAAATTTAATATCGTTAATATCTTTTTTACTTAAAAATGGTAGTTCTAATTGATTACATGAAACATTAACACCTTGGTTATCTTCTATAAATCCCCCAACTTTAACCTCACAAATTAATGAATCTATATCTTTATCTACGACTAATAATTCAATCATTCCGTCATTTAGTTTTATAGTTGTATATGTTTTAATTTTATCAACAAAATCTGGATAATTAACTGAAAATTTAGTTGAATCACCTAATACTTCTTCTTTATAAATTCTAATTTTAGTTCCTTTCGTAAAAAAAGCTGATCCACCTTCAAATTTTAAAACATTAATATCTGGTCCTTCTAAATCAAGCATAATAGCAACATTTGTATTTAATTCACTATTAAGATTTCTTATCTTTTTAATAATATTTTCCGCAAATTTATAGTCTGTATAAGTCATATTAATTCTAGCAATATCCATACCACTTAAAATCATTTCACGAATTATTTTCTCATCTTTACTAGCTGGTCCTATGGTCGCTATTATCTTAGTTTTTTTCATACTATCACCTATCATATATTATAACATTATTTTCACTCTTTAAAAAGAAAAAAATTGATATTAATTAAAGTATATCAATTTTATTTACATATATTCTATCTCTTCCATCTTTTCTAACTACTTTACCATATAAATTAATAATATCCCCAACTTTAAATTTTGGCATTTCTTTATATCCCTCTGGAAAAATAGTTCCATCAACACTTGCAAATTCATCACTAAGTTTTAAAAAACACATAATCGTTTGTTTTTTAGTACGATGTTCATTTATAGTGTCTATCTTAGCTATTAATTTTACATAACGATTTAAATAACTACTTATATTACTAATTGTTATTTTTGAATTTAATTTTTTTCTATATTCATTAACAGGATGATTATTTAAATAATATCCAAACACTTTAAATTCATTATTTGTAATTTCTTTTGGCAAATATTCTTCATAATCAATAATTGTTGGTTTCAACACTTCATCTTCACTTAAATCTTCAAGTAATTCAGCATAATTATATATAATATCTATATTATTAAATAATGTTTTACGATTTTTAAATTCATCAAAAGCACCCGCTAATATTAAATTAGTAAAAATATCTTTATTTATAATTTTTAAGTTAACCCTTTTAACAAAATCAAATATATCTTGAAATTTTTTCTTTTTTCTCTCTGTTATTATATGACTTGCTGCATTAAAATTTATATTCTTAATAGTTAAAAAAGGATAAACTAAAGTATCATCTTTAACATAAAAATTAAAATCACTAGTATTAATATTAGGATTTATGATTTTAATATTATTAGTCCTACATTCCTTTATATAAAAGTCAATAGCATCAACACTACCAATAGAATTATTTAACATTACTTCGTAAAAATAAATAGGATAATTAGCTTTTATATAAGCCATCTTATAAGATATAACTGAATAAGCAACAGCATGTGATTTTGCAAAACCATATTCAGCAAATTTTAGTATTGCATTATAAACATTGTTAACTAAATTTATTTCATAACCTTTATTAACTGCTCTACTTATAAATTTATCTTTTTCGCTTAATAATAATTTTTCGTTCTTCTTACTCATTGCTTTTCTTAAGATATCAGCTTCACCTAATGTATAATCCGCCATAATATTCGCTATTCTCATAATTTGCTCTTGATAAACTATAATGCCATATGTTGATTTTAAAACAGGTTTTAAAGAATCAGTATAATAATCTATTTTTTCTAGTCCATTTCTTCTTTTTATAAAAGTATCAATATTATTCATGGGTCCTGGTCTATATAAAGCTATAATATTATAAATTTCTTCAAAATTACGAGGTTTGATTTTTCTTAAAAAACTAATCATACCAGAACTTTCAAATTGGAAAATACCAGCTGTATTACCATTTTTAAATATATCTATTGTTTTAGAATCATTGTAAGGAATATTTTTATAATCTATGTTTGTTAAACTTAGCATTGAATCAATTATAGTAAGTGTTTTAAGCGCTAAAAAGTCCATTTTTATAAGTCCTAACTCTTCTAAATAATTAGCTGTATATCCTGTTATATACATTTCATTATTTTTTTCAAGTGGTACTACATTATCTATATCAGTGTTAGAAATAACAATTCCAGAAGCATGTTGTGATATATGTCTTTTAACATTTTCTAATCTTAAAGAAACATCAAATATTTTTTTAATTTCCGGATTTTTATTAATATGATTTTTTATTCTATCATTAATATTATAATTTTCCATCAAGCTCATTTTAGGTTTAAACATTCTAGTAAAATAATCAACTAATTCTTCATCAATATTCATAACTTTACCAACATCTCTTAATACTTGTTTACTAGTTAAAGAACTGAAAGTTATAATTGAAGCAACTCTTTTCTCACCATATTTTTTTATACAATAATCTATTACTTCATCTCTTCTTTCACGATCAAAATCAATATCTATATCGGGCATAGTCGCTCTTTCTTTATTTAAAAATCTTTCAAATAACAGATCATATTTTAGTGGATCTATTTCAATTATTCCAAGACAATATGAGACTAATGATCCTGCTGATGACCCACGTCCTGGTCCTACTAAAATATTATTCTCCTTAGCAAATTTTACATAATCATAAACGATTAAGAAATAATCACAAAAATTAAGTTCATTTATAATATTTAACTCATACTTTAATCTCTCTATATATTTACTACCTACTGTTGAACCAAATATTTTTTTTAAACCCTCTTTACAAAGATATTTTAAATATTCAAAACTATTATATCCATTTGGACAATCATATTTAGGAATTAATGATTTATTAAAAGACATTTCAATATTGCATAAATTAGATATTTTATAATTATTAGTCAAATCATAATTTAATTCTTTTTCTAAATGATAGTATTTATCTTTTAAATTATCTTTTATATCAAATATTAGTTTATCTTGCTTAATAGCTAGTAAATATTTATAATAATTAAAATCTTCTTTTTTTAAAAATAAAACATCATCTATATATATTCCTTTATCTTTAACTTCACTATATTCTACACCATTTTTAAATCCAATATATAAATCATTAAAGAAAGTAAAATCTTTATACATTTCTTTATTATCAAATGTTAATATACATATAATATTATTAGAGAATTCTTTTAAGTTATTTATATCAAGTAAATTCTCATTTTTTAAACTATTTATTTTTATTAAGTTTAAATAACCATCATAATTTTTAGCAAACAATCTAAATTTTTTCATATCTAAACCTATTATAGGTTTAATATTATTTTTTTTACATGCTTTATAAAATTCCATAACACCACAAAGATTATTATCACAAATAGATAAGGTTTTTATATTATTTTCTTTAGCAAATAAAATTAAATCATCTACCTTTATCATACTATCAAGTAATGAATATTCTGTTTTAATTCCAAATGATGTATACATATAAAGCACCTCCTATTTAAATTTTACTATAAAATTTAGATTTTGTTAATAATTATTTGACTTATTTAGTATTTTGTAGTAGAATTAAAAGGCATAGAAAAAAAAGATTTTAAAGGAGGAATCAAGATGGCTAAGAAAGCAACTGAAAAAAAACCTTTATTCGGAAATAGAAGATCTCATTCTCTTAGAGCTACAAGACATGCTCAAAAACCAAATCTTCAACAAGTAACTTTAGAAGATGGTACTAAAGTTAGAATGAGTGCTAGAGAATTAAGAACAATGAAAAAAGCAAATAAATCAAATGTTGAAACTATCGAAGCTTAATTAAAGCTTTTTTTATTTTCAAAAAAAGAGAGACTAACGCCTCTCTTTGCCATAGAATTTAATATAGCCTGTTTTTTGAATACATATTATGTATTCTTTTTTATTTTAACCAATTCAATCTTTTTTATTCAACTCATATATATTAGCATTTATAGCAATACCAATTACTAAAATATAGGATATAACATAAACTAAAATCATTAAAATTATTATATTTGATAAATTACCATACATATAACTATAATCAGCTATATTATTAACATAATAAGAATATATAGCTGTTGATATAATAAAACCTCCTGTTGCAAATATAGCACCTTTATTCATATATTTACTTGGAATATGTTTATCTGGTGCCATAGTATATATAACTTTTATTAAATAAAAAATTATTATTATAGCAATTGGCCATTTAAAAATAACAAAAACATCATAGACCACTTCTGAAACTTTACTAAATAAATCTAAACTCAAAACAATATTTAAAATTAAATTTCCAAATCCTAAAACAAAAATTATAAAAACAATTAAACTCATAAGTATTACGGTTAGAAAGAAGGATTTTATTCTTCTAGTTAATGATGAACTATCTTCTACATTATATAAAGTATTAGATGCAAGTATTATAGAATACGCTCCATTACTTGCTAAAATAAATCCTAAAATAATAAACCAAAAACTGAATTTACTATCATCTACACCAGAAAATATTGAAAGTAACATATCTTCAACACCAGATGGTAAAAGAACACTAAATATAGGATTAAAATCTCCTGTTGTAAGTTGAAATTTAGAACATATAATGGCTATAATTGTAACAATAGGAACTAATGACATTACTAAAAAGTAAGCAATAGTACCTGGTAAAATACGAATTGATGGTATCATTAATATGTTAAAAAAATTTTTAATTTTTTCATTTTGAAATAACTTCTTTATCATAACTTCACCTATTTTATATTATAACACATGAATAATTATAATAACAATTAATATGATAATTTTTTAAAATATTTTATTGAATTCTTATTTGCAAAAAAATATTGAAACTAAGTCAATATTTTTTATTTTATTATAGATTTTGAGACAGTTATTACTGGACGCACACCATTATCAGTAATACTAGTAACATTGTAACCCAAGACACCGTGTCCACCCACAATCCACGCATATGTAGATTCACTTATGTTAGCACTACTTGTCCAGTATCCCCATGTGTTTTGATCTGCATTATTTAAACATCCATAATCTTTACAAATATTACTTATTCTATCATATAGCCATCCATAATTACTTCTTTTACTATCATCAGTTGTATTATTACTTCCTAAATAGAACCAACTTTGTCCTGGTTTATTTACGTCAAAACTATTATTTTCTGATATCTTAGCCACTTCATTTGCTGTGATTAAACGAGCTGCATTCTTCCAGTCTTTTGTATCATTTTCTAAAGCTATAGCTATTTCTTTCATCTCATTATTGTTTTCACTTGAATTCCATGACACATGAATTGTTGTATTATGGTCTAATATTAAATTTACTGAACTATTTCCTTCTTCATCATTAAATGTATACCATTTCATACACCCTGTCTTTGTTCCTGTTTTACTATCAGATTCACTTTCACTACATTTTTCTCCTGTTGTTGGATTATAATATATAACTGTTCCATTAGGATATAATTTCGTATAACTATTTATTTTACTATATAGATCATCTAAGGCATTTTGAAGAGTTGCATTACTTCCTAAGTTAGATCCTGTTGGAGCATTTACTGATACATCACTTGCATAAAATTTTGTCCCTGCATATACTCCTACACTTCCAAATATTATTCCAACTATTATTACAAATATATTTTTCTTAATTAAATTTAAAAATTTTTTCATACAACTAATCCTTCCTATACAAAAAAAGAGGGTTTTTTACCCCCCCCCCGACTTGGATTTTTTTCAAGAAAAAAATTTACTTCAAGTCAATATTATTATTTTGTTTTACATACTTATTCTAACAAATTTTTTTATTTTTTACAAGTATATTATTTTAACTCATATGGATTAGTATTGGAACCAGTTGCTTTTGAAGTGTTAGTTTTTGTATCATACTTGCTATTAAATGTTCCAGAAGACATCGTAATAACTGGATATATTTGTCTTATAGAATTAGGATTTGAAACATTAATTTCTGATGATGATACATACCAAATTTGACTTCCATTATCATTTAAAGTCCACATTGAATTACTACCTAACATTGTAGTTATAAAATTATTAGAAAGACAACTATGATAACTATCTGAACATGCTGATGATGCAGATGCATTAACAAAATCATACAATGATGGAATAGCTATTTTAGCGTTTGTAAATTTACTACTATCACTTTCAATAGTCGACTTTAATGTTTGTGGTGAATAATCATCACCGTTAATTATTCCTGATAAATAATCAACCACAACAATTTTATTACTACCATAATCTTCACTTTGCAAATTTTCACTAATACTAGAACTTTTATAATCTATATATGAATCATTCCATTTATTGCTTGCATTAGCTGTTGCTTTAATCAACTTAATTTTATAATCTTTTTTATTAATACTTAAAATTCTGAACAATGTATTAACAGCATCACCTTTTTCATTTTTTCCAATAATCTTTACATAATTGTTAGGATTTGTTCCTCTAAAAACATATTCATCATCTATATCATATAATCCATCTATCTCTTCACCATCAACATGAATAGTATTATTTTTCAAAATTTCATCTAAAAATGGAACATATAAAACACTACTATCACTTTTATTTATTTCCTTACTAGCTGAATCATAATAATAAATTATATATCCATGATCATCTTTACTTGTTTTAGAATCTGATGCCATTTTAGAACATTCTTTTTCTTCATAAGCATAATTGTATTTTTGGTTTTCTAAATTATAGCTAATTTCAACGCAACCATTCATTTTAGTATTTGTTTTTGGATCTTTTATTTCTTCTTTTTCAAGATATCCCATATTTTGTAAATCAGATAAACTAATATATGTATAATTAATATGATATTTATCTAAATATTTATTATTATCTGTAGCCCACTTTTCACCAGAAACCAAAATATCTTTTATTTGATCATCATGTAAAGTTTGTTTTGAAGATATTATAATACTACTAATATTTGGAAAAACAATAACTGAAACAACAGCTAATATTACAATAACAGCAAGTAACTCTACTAGAGTAAAACCTTTTTTATTCATCTTATCCCTCCTCAACATTAAATTTATTTTCTAAATTTATATCAATAGTCATATCACTAGTTATAGGTGTATCAGCTTTAATACTTTGACTCACAACATAACCATAACCATTTATATTATATTTTATATTTAACATATTGCATAATCTAACAACATCTTTTCTACCAAAACCTGTTAAATCAATCATTTTTTTATTAGAATCATTTGTCAAAAGTATAATTCTTTCTCCTGATGACATATTTGTATTCTTATCAACTGATTGTTTAATAACTTTATTTCCACTACCAATAATAACTACCTTAATACCATTATTTTCCAATTCACTTTTAACACTATTAACATCTTTATTAAGATACGATTTAACCGTATACGTTGCTGTATGTTTTTCTGTTACTTCTGTAAACATATTCTTATATTTAGCAATATTTTGCATCAATGATTTAACGTTTGTATAAAGTCCACTACTTTTACCCCAAGTAGGTTTTTTCATTGCAGCATATATAATTATTTCTGGGTTATCCTTAGGATACATAAGCGCAACAGAAAAAATATAATCATTATCTCCCGTTGAATATGTACCTGTTGAAGTATTATAAATTTGACTTGTTCCTGTTTTAGCAATAATATCAAAGCCATCAATACGATAAGGATAACCTGTTGTTCCAGCATCTGTACCATAAACAACGTTATACATTAATTCTTTCATTTTATTTACTGTACTAGTAGCTACAACTTGCTTTTTTTCTACCTTTCTTTTATATACAGTTTTATCTGAAGACGATATTTTACTAATAATATGTGGTTTTAACATATAACCATCATTTGCAATCATAGTTAAAGCTTGTAATTGTTGAATAGCTGTTGTTGTTATACCTTGACCAAATCCAGCATTTACATATTCAACTTCATATTTGAAGCCAAGTGAGCCTGTACTTTCATTTGCTACTTCAACATCAGTTTTTTTAGAAAAACCATATTTTTTAAAACATTCTTTTAGTTGTTTCATAGTTAATCCATTATCTCTTTCAAGTAAATTAGCTATACCAACATTACTAGAATATTCAAAACCTTTATCAAAGGTTATAGTTCCCCAACCATCACGATTCCAATCGTTAATAACATGTTCACCAATAGTATAACTTCCACTTTGATAAGTATCACTACCATTATAAACATTATTTTCCATTGAACACATATATGTATAAATTTTCATAACTGATCCTGGTTCATAAGCCTTAGTTACCAAAGGGTTTTCATAATCAACTATATTCCTAACATTAGGATCATATGAAGGTGAAGAAGATGAAGCTAAAACGTCACCTGTTTTAGCGTCCATAACTGATATTGAAGCCCATTCTGGTGAATAATTACTTTCAATATCTTTAATTGACGATTCAGCAAATCTTTGAATATTAGAATCAAGTGTTAAATAAATATCATAGCCATCAACTGCTTCAATCGATTTTTCTTTAGTACCTGTAATTTTATAGCCATACCTATTTTGTTGATATTCTAAATATCCATCAGTACCTGATAATTCTGTATTATACTTAGATTCTACTCCAAGTTCACCAACTATTTCATTAGTCACAATTTCATTATCATCATCGTCATATGTTTTAACTTCTTTATTTTTAGCATACCCAATTATATATGAAGCAAAGTCACCATTTGGATAAAATCTCTTACTACTCTCAACAAAATTAATACCCGGCAAATTTAAAGATTCAATTTCATCTTTCTTTAATTCAGTTAATCCTTTACCACAAGTACCAAGCTCAACTTGATATTTATCTTGTGACATTTTTTCTACTAAATAGGATGGTTCCACTTCTAAAATAGGCGCTAGAGCATTTGCTGTTGAGTCTATATCATGAACATAATCTTCCTTAGTATAAACTTTACTTTTTTCTAAGGAAACAATAATTGTATATGAACTAACATTAATAGCTAATGAATTACCATCTGAATCATATATTGATCCTCTTTTTGCTTTTATTTTTTTTCTAACAGTATTTCTTTTTGCTGCAAAGTCTTCCATATTTTTACCATATACTGTTGGTGATAAAGATAAATAGGCAAATTTTATATACAATAAAAAAATACAAATCAAAAAAAAGCCAAAAATTAATTTGGGAAAGTTCCAAACTTTTTTTCTTTGATTCGTACCCATTTAAACACCCCATTAATCATCTATTATTATTATATTATCATTATTATACGCCAAACCCATATCAGATACAACATCTTTAACTTTAAAGTAAGCCGTAAGTTCATTAACTTTCATATTTAAACCTTCATTTACTTTTTCTTGATCAGTAATATCAGATTTCTTTTGTTCAATAGTCATATTTAAGCTTGTTATACCAGCACTAAAAAAGATTTTAACAACAATAGTCGCAAAAAGACAAATTGATGCCGTACTATACAATAAAACTTCTCCTTTTGTCATTCTTGCTTTTCTTTTTTTCGCCATTTGTATCACTTAACCCTTTCAATTATTCTTAATTTAGCACTTCTAGCACGATTGTTTTCTTTTAATTCTTCCCTACTAGGTTTTATAGTATTAATTAACTTGTAATTTGGTAAATATTCTTCTGGAATAATAGGTAATTTTTTTAAATTATTATCTATATATGTAACTTCTTTAAATATTTCTTTACATAATCTATCTTCTAATGAATGGAACGTTATAACACAAATTCGTCCATTTATATCAATTAAACTTATAGCATCTTTTAAAGCTTTTTCAAAAACGTCTAATTCTTTATTAACTTCTATTCTTATAGCTTGAAAAACTTTTCTAGCCGGATGTTTTTCTCTTTTATATTTTTCAGGAACCCCTGTTTTAATAACCTCAACTAGTTCTAAGGTTGTTTCAATAGGCTTATTTTTTCTATAAATATCTATTTTATTTGCTATACTTACAGCATATTTTTCTTCGCCATATTTATAAAATATATCAATTAACTCTTCTTTGCTATATTCATTAACAACTTGATATGCAGTAAGTTGACTTCCTTGATCCATACGCATATCTAATTTAGCATCTTGATGAAAACTAAATCCTCTATAATCTTCATCTAATTGTGGACTTGAAACACCTAAATCAAATAGTACTCCATCTACTTTTTTCACATTTCTTTTTTCTAGTTCCTCGCTCAAATTAACAAAATTACTTTTGATAATTTCAAAATTATTACCAATTTTATTTAATTTTTCTTTACTTGTTTTAATTGCCTCTTCATCTTGGTCAAAAGCATATAATTTACCATTTGGAATTTTTTTTAAAATCTCGCTACTATGTCCAGCATATCCAAGAGTCATATCGACTATTATACTATCATCTTTTAAGTTTAAATTATTTATACATTCATTTAATAAAACTGACTTATGCATTAAATCACCTGAAACAAATTATCAGCTATATCCGAAAGATTTTCTTCATTGTTTGAAATAAATTCTTCCCAAGTTTCTTTATCCCATATTTCTAATCTTTCATTGACACCAATAATTACACAGTCTTTTTTTAATCCTGCATATTTTATTAATGTATTAGCGATATTAATTCTCCCTTGTTTATCAAAGTCACTTTGAGTAGCTCCCGACAAGAAAAATCTCATAAAATTTCTAGCATCCTTAGTGTTAGGTAATTCTTTGTATTTATTTATAACATTATTCCATTCATTATTTGGGTAAACGAATAAACACTTATCTATTCCTCTAGTTACGATAAAATTATCACCTAATTTTTCTCTAACCTTGGATGGAATTGTTAGTCTTCCTTTATCATCTATTGTATGATGATATTCCCCCATGAACATAAAATCACCCACTTTTAACCACTATTTACCACTAGCTACCACTATTTTACTATTAATTGGTATTAAAGTAAATAGTTTTTACCATAATAAAATAAAAAATTGACAACTAATTATTGTCAATTTTCTACTTTCAAATACTATATCAAAAATTAATTACAATTTCCTAAGTAATTAGAATTA
The DNA here is from genome assembly GCA_934155005.1 of uncultured Bacilli bacterium. Classification (GTDB taxonomy): domain Bacteria; phylum Bacillota_I; class Bacilli_A; order RF39; family UBA660; genus CAJOJO01. The sequence continues at coordinate 33,039 of CAKPGR010000008.1, forward strand.
ATAATTCCATTATAAATATTACCACTAGCTTTCTTTGAAGCAGAATCATTATTATCTCCAATTTTTATACTTTCTCTAATTCATATGTTGTATTTAAAATTCTTTTATCACTACAATATTCCATTACAAATTTATTTTCTTTTCTTGTTATTATTATTCCTATTGTTTTGTCCATATTTATTTCTCTTAAATTTCTATCTATATAATTCATATATACTTCTATTTGCCCTATATGTTCTTTTTTTATTTCTGTTACTTTTAATTCTATTACTACAAAACAATTATAAATATAATTAAATAGTAATAAATCTATATAATTATATCTTTCACCTATTTTTATTTTATATTCACTATCAATAAAAGAAAAACCACTACCCAATTCCTTCATAAATGATGGTATATCTTCCAATATTAACTTTTTTAATGCTTTTTCTTTTATTATCTCTTTATTTGTTTTTAATATAATTGGATTCTTTACTAAGTCTTTTATTTCTAAACTTTTATTTTCTTTTAATTTTATTTTTGTTTTTTCATCTAATCTTTCATATTCATTTGCTTTTATTTTTTTTCTAAGTTCTCTTACTGATAAATTTTGTTCTTCTGTTATCTTTATATAATAATTTATTTTATTTATATCATTTAAAGATAACAACTCTGTATAATGACTCCATGTCAATTGTGCCGACACTGTCGACACTTTTTGATTTATTATATAATTATAATATTTTATTATCTTATATAAAATCCTAACACTATAATTTTTACCAAGTTCACTAGTTAATCTTTTAGAATATTCTTTTATTATTCCTTCCCCATAATGTTTACCTGCCTCACTAAGCATTTTACCTACATTATAATATGTTTTTAAATCACTTTTATTTTTACTATAATCTTTTACTTTTTTGTATACTTCATTATTTATTAATTCTTCTTTTATATTTAAATAATAATTCATATAATCCTCCTTAAATGTTTTCTATACTAACATTTAAAGATTTAATTTTTTGTCAAAAAAAATACTGAAATCAATCAATATTTTCTTTTTAATAATCTACCTATAATATAATAAACGACTAATTGTAAAATAACTAACAATATTAAAGCAACAAATAGTTTCAAATATATATTTTTAATGAAATCAATTATAATCATTGTCAAACTTATTATAAAACCATTAGCAATGGCTATAATGTTAGCTAATTTTTTAATACTAATCTTATCAATATCAATTTTATAAACATTAACTAAATACTTCACATGACTATTATTTTTAAACAATTCTATCTTTTTTCTTCTAATAATAACAAATAGGAAATAAAATAAGTAAACAATTAACCATATAACTAAAAACATTAATACTCTATTCATAAAAACCTCCACTTGAAACTATTATCTCACTTTTATTTTCTTTTTTCAACAAACCATACTTTACTAATTTCACAACTTGAACTTGAAGGCGCTGGATCAGGCATATCCATTTTTATTAAAACAGGGACTTTAAATGCACTACCAAATCCTATACAATTACCAGGTTGTAAAATTCTAAGTCTCTTAACTACTTCATTAGTTATATTAGGAACCATTTCTTTAATATAACTTACATCAGTCGGATGTAACATTTTAAATATCAAGAAATTACTACATTGCGATAAAGATGTTTCTGATAACTCTGATGGTCTTTGTGAAATAAGACCTAAAATAACACCATATTTTCTTCCTTCTTTGGTAATTCTTTCAAATATATTATATCCAAGTAAAAATTTATCATTATCATTTTGAACATATCTATGTGCTTCTTCTAAAATAATATGAAATGGTAATGATGATCTTTTATCCATACTTTTAGCATAGTCAAATAATAATTTAGAATATATTTTTGTTATATTTTTTGCTAATCTATCATCTATATAATTGATATTAAAATTAATAATTTGTGCTTTAGCGCCATTTGGAGCTGTAAGTAACTCTTTAATATAACCTTTTCTTGTTATATACTTTGGATAATCAAAATAAACACTTGTCTCACTATTACATAAAGCATGCATTCTAACTTTTAATATATTCATCTCATCATATACTTTACCGCTATTTAAAGTTCCCTCACTTATTAAAGCAAAATCAAAAGCATCTTTTAAATCTGATAATGTATATTTAAAACTACCATCTGGTAAAGATAATTCATAATCTTCTGATAAAAATCCTTCCATAAAATTCATAATTAATTCCATATCTCTAATTTTACCAGTTGAATCTATTAATAAACATTGTTTAAGAGGTCTACTATAACCAGGTTGATAAATAATTGATTCTAAATTAAGTTCTGTTGTATTATAACAAGTAAGAACAGAAAAAATTTGATCTCTTATTTGTGGTGCTGGTTTACCACTAGATAAAATATCTAAAATAGCTCTTGCTAAAATATCATTCTTACTTTTAATAACTGACTCATCACTATTTGAAAAGACATTAACATATTTTAAAGCTTTTTCAATGATTGGTATTTGAGAATGTTTTTCAACATTTAAAAGTAAAGCTATATCATCAACTCCAAGTAACCATAATGGAATTTTTAAAATTTCACTATCACTAATATTAAGATTAGTTGTATAAGTTTTAAAATTAATTTGTGGTACTTTATCATGTAATTTTGAAAAAGCATTATGATATTCACCATAAGCATCAAACATAAAAATACTTGCTTTATATGGAATATAACTCTCTTTTGAAAATAAATTTTGAATTATTCTAGCAACACTACATGATTTACCTGATCCAGTTGAACCAAATATCGCAAAATGTGAATTAAAGAAAGAATCAATATCAACACCTATTTTAACCCCTTCATAAATAGGGCTTTCTCCTATATATAAGTTCTTATTTTCTTCATATTTATCAATACTAATTATTTTATTTATCTTCTTAGGAGAAATTAAGGAAACTTTTGATTTAAAAGATGGTTTTCTTATAACACCAAAAATAAACTTATTATTAATAATTTCACCGAGTAAATTAATATAAGCAACATCTTCTTTTACATCAGTAATTTCACCGACTAAATTTCTTTTATCATCTTGCATTAAAACATGTAAACTAATAATATTTTCTGTTTTGGTTATATCTATATCTAATTTAACTAAAACGGTATTTTCTTCAACTCCAATTATTTTTCCTAACATCTCTACCCTCTCCTTATTCTATAAATATTATACAATGAAATAAATCAAAGTTAAAGTATAAATTCTTTCTAATATAAAAAAACTTTAAATTTAAATTTTAAAGTTTTTTAAAGTATACTAATAAATTCTTACCTTCGACATTTATTATAAAATATTTTTCATTTCTAAGACGAGTTACCTATTTTCTTTAATTATATTTTTACTACATATATAAGTTATAAAGAAATAACCTCCATATATAAATATTATAAATAAAGCTGTTATTATAACTGATTTTAAATTAAAATTAACACCCATTGTTTTTAAAATATTATTACAAAACATAACACCAAATATTGAATGAATTATAGCTAGTATAAGTGGAAACATAAAAAATATTCCAATTTGTTTAAAAAGAGCTTTATTTAATTCTTGTTCATCTACACCAAGCTTTCTTAACACATTAAATTTTTTTACATTATCACTTGATTCAGATAATTCCTTTAAAGCTAAAATAGCAGCACACGATATCAAAAATATAATACCTAAATATAAGCCTAAAAATGTAACAGTAGCTCCTAATCCAATGCTTGCTTCTCTAATGTCTTTCTTTGTATTAAAAGTTATGATGTATTTACTAGTATTATTTAAAAATGAAGTAACATCTTTCTCTATATCATCTTGATTTCCATTATAATCAGCAATCATATAATTTTTGATTTTTTGTTCATCTTTAAGGGCATCATCTGGTAAAACAATAAACCCAATCTCTGACTTTTGACCTCCCATTTCATAAAAACCATTAATTGCTTTTTTATATTTTGGTAAATATATTCTTTGATTAACTATAATCTCTGTATTTCTTTTTAAAGCTTCATTCTTAATATCAATCATTTCTTTATAGTTCCCAACAACAGCATATTGATCATTATTTAAATTGATTTTTTCTAAATTAAAATTATTAGCTAAGTTATTATAGTCACTATTTTTCATTAAAACAATATAATCATCATATCTTAAAAAAGGATAATTTTTCTTTACAGTTTTATAATAAGTTCCTAATGTAGACTTTAAAGTAACATAATCATCAGCATACAAAGAAAAATAAACTATATTTTTAAATTTTTTAAAATCAAATCCATTCTTTGTAAAAATTTCTTCAAAACTTAATTTATAATTTTCTATTTGTTTATCAGTAAAATCATTATCTTCTAAATCAACATTTGCAGGTTTTGAAATTTCTATATCTCTTGGTGAAAAATCAACTAAGTTTTTATTTAAAGAATTCTTCATTGATAAAGCACTTGATAATACACAAATTGTTATAAATAACATCAAACATATTATAGTCATAGAAAATGTCATCGTATTTATCTTACTTGAAAATTGTCTTAAAGTAAAACTATTTAATCCTTTATAATATATTTTTTTCATACTTATAAATATTTTTAAAAGTAATCCAGACAAAGCCCAAAATATAAAAAATGTAGATACTGATCCCAATATAATAGGAATATATATATCACTACCACTAGATAAATTATTAACTCCACCAGTAACTTGGTAATAAGCAAAACCAAGCGTTACACAAGAGATAATAAATATTATAGTACAAATATAAGGATTTTTAAGTTTTATTTTTTCTGATTTTTTATTTGTTTGTATTAAGTCAATTAATTTACATTTACTAACATTTATTGTATTAAATATCATAACTATAAAATACATAATACCAAAATAAATTAGAGTTTTAATACATGCTCCCTTTGAAAATATAAATTGAAATTTTGTTAAATCGGCCTCAAACATATTAGCAACTACAATACTCATTAACTGTGATAATAAAAAACCTACTCCTAAACCAACTATCAATGATGCTATACCAATCATCAATGTTTCAAAAAATAATATTAATGATATTTTTCTTTTACTCATTCCAAGTGTAAGGTATATTCCAAATTCTTTATTTCTTCTCTTAATTAAGAATCTGCTTGCATAAATAATTAAGAAAGCTAATATAAAGGACACAAATACACTAAAACCAGAAAGTATATTTGTAAGAAGTTTTATTATTTCATAAGTTGAAGCTGATACATTCATCATAACTGTTTGATCATCAATAGCATTAAATACATAGAAAATTGCAACCCCAAGTATTAAAGTAAAAAAGTAGATAGTATAATCTTTTATACTTTTACTAATATTTTTTAAAGATAATTTAAACAGCATCGTTTAAATCACCACCTAAAAGAGTTACAACATCGATTATCTCATCAAAAAATTCTTTTCTTTTTTTATTTCCTTTATTTATTTCATTAAATACTTTTCCATCTTTGATAAAAATAACCCGTGTTGCATAACTTGCAGCAAAGGCATCGTGTGTTACCATAAGAATAGTTGCAGTTGTTTCTTTATTTAAATAACTAAATTTTTCTAATAACATTTTGGCTGATTTTGAATCAAGTGCTCCCGTTGGTTCATCAGCAAGAATCATTTTAGGATTAGTAATAATAGCTCTTGCACTAGCAACCCTTTGTTTTTGTCCTCCACTCATTTGATATGGATACTTATTTAATACACTATTAATATCAAGTTCTTTTGAAACTTTTCTAATTCTTGTATCTATTTCTTTTGCACTAATATTTTGAATAGAAAGAGCCAAAGCAATATTTTCTCTTGCTGTTAAAGTATCAAGTAAATTAAAATCTTGAAATATAAATCCAAGTTCTTCTCTTCTAAATTTATTTAAACTGTTTCCTTTTAATTTAGTAATATCATTCCCTGTAACATAAATATGTCCTGACGTTACTTTATCAATTGTAGAAATACAATTTAAAAGAGTTGTTTTGCCACTTCCACTTGCTCCCATTATAGCAACAAATTCACCTTTTTCTACATCAAATGATAAATTATCAATAGCTTTTGTAAGACTTGATTTGCTACCATAATATTTTTCTATTTTATCAATTTTTAAAATATTTTCCATAATATTTTCTCCTTTCTATATAAACTATAATATAAAAAGTAAAATTAATCGTCATTTTAATATTACAAAACATTACAATTTTGTAATGTCTTAATTTTCAAATTTATAAAAATCATTTTTAGAAAAAATAATTGTAACTTTTGTATATGTTTTTATTTTAGACTCTATAATTATTTTATGTCCTAATTTATCACATAATTTCTTTACAATATAAAGTCCCATTCCTGTTGACTTAGTCATTTCTCTACCATTTAAACCAGTAAATGATTTTTCAAAAACTCTTTTAATATCACTTTCTGGTATTCCAATACCATTATCATAAATACTTAAATAAACTTTACTTTCATCTTCTTTTGAATCTATTTCTATATATGATTCTATATTATTTTTTTTATATTTAATGCTATTATTTATAATTTGATTTAGAATAAATTCTAACCATTTAGAATCCGTTAAAACATGATTTTTGAAAATATTAACGTCTAGTCTAACATTATTTTCAAGTAGATAATTTTTATTTTTTAAAGCTACATTTTTAATAATTTCTTGTAAACTTGTTTCTTTAATAATATAATCTTTTTCAGTATTTTCACTTCTTACATAATATAAAATTTGATCAATATAATTGTCTAACTTTATAATTTGTTCAATATATCTTTTATCAATTTTATTTTGATTATTATGAGTTAATAAAGTTAAACTCGCTAGTGGAATTTTTACTTCATGTATCCACATTTCTACATATTCTTTAAAATCATTAATACTTAGATTATATTCTTTGATATTTTCAATCATTGATTTATTAATTTCATAAAGTGCATCATAAAATATTTTACCATCATAAAAGTCTGGTCTATTTATCATTTCTAGAATTAAATATTTTTGATCTAAATTATCTAAAGTATCTAGTAATTTTTTATAAAATTTATATTTTCTAATATAATCAAAAATAGTATTAACTAGAGTAACTATTATAAATATAATTGTTATGGCAATTTTTAAGTTATTATCAACTTTAAAAGAATTTAACATAAATATAACTATTATAAATCCAGTAATAGATATTATAATTTGTGGTGCTTTATCAAGTAAATATTTTTTAAATTTCATAGTAATTTATAACCTTGCCCCTTTCTTGTTTCTATTTTATTTAAAAGTCCAAATTCTTGTAATTTATTTCTAAGTCTACTTATATTTACTGTTAAAGCATTATCATTTATAAATTCATTATTATTCCATAAATCAGTCATTAATTCATCACGTGTCACTATTTTTCCACGATTAACTAAAAGATATGTAAATATTATCATTTCATTTTTTGTAAGTTCTAATATTTTATCATTTTGTTTTAAAATACCCTTTTTAGGATTGACAATTATGTCATCATAAAATAAATCTTCTCTATTATTTTCCATACGTTTAAATATATTTTGTATCCTAAGAAGTAAAATTGTTGGGTTATAAGGTTTAGTTATATAATCATCAGCTCCATAAGATATAGATAAAACTTCATCTACCTCTCCTACTTTACTTGTAACCATAATAATAGGAATATTGGATTCTTTCCTAATTTCTTTTAATACCATTTCACCATTTATACCAGGTAGATTTATATCTAGTAAAATTAAATCAGCCTTTATTTTCTTTACATCTTCAACTATATTATCAAAATAGTCTAATACTACTACTTCATATAAAGCATTTTTTAATAATATTTTTAGTTCTTTTCTAATAATATCTTCATCTTCTATGATTAATATTTTTTTCATTACAAGCTTCCTTTCTATATTTTATTATACCACTTCTATTTTAATATTTCGATTGCTTTTGTTTTATCTAAAGCTCCATATTTAACCATTTTAGATATTACCTGTCTTTGACGTTCTTTTGCTAAAACTTTATTCGTTTTTGGATTATAAATTGATGGAGCATTGGGAATACCAGCAAGCATTGTAGATTCACTATCATTCATATCTTTTGGAAGTTTATTAAAATATCCTAAACTCGCCGATTTGACTGAATAATATCCATTTCCAAAATAAGAAGTATTTAAATATAGTTCCAAAATCTCATTTTTACTATAATTTTTTTCTATATTAAGAGCCATAAATAATTCGGCAATTTTTCTTTGTATTTTTTTATTTTGTGTGAAATAAATATTTTTAGCTAATTGTTCTGTAATTGTACTTCCACCTTCTACAAAATCATTTTCTTTTATGTCATGTGTAAAAGCTCTAATAATAGAAATTATATCTATACCACAATGATTATAAAAACGATGATCCTCAGATGATACGACTGCCTTTAAATATATTGAAGGCATATCATCGATTTTAGTATAATCATCTTTCTTCTTTATTTCTTCCACTTTATCTTTTAATGGAACCTCATATAAAGCATTTCTATACATCTTATATCCATCATAAATTAAATATCCGATTACAAATATAAATATTAAAAAAATTGATATTATAATTTTTCTTACCTTATTCATACATCATCAATCCTTCAATACAAAATATTATCATTTTTTTATTTGTTTGTCATTGTTTTAATATTACAATTTTGTAATATTAACAAAAAGCAAAAAAGAGAATTTTTAATAGTCCTCTTTTTTACTTTTTAATTTAATTACATTACCTTTTACTGAATCAACTAAAATCTTTACTTTTTGTTTTTTCTTTTTCTTATTAGTTTCTTCTATCAAATATCTTAATTGTATAATAATTATAACTTCTTCTACTCCAAAATATTCACTAAGTTCTTCTAGTTTATGACTATCAAAACTTTTAATTAAATTTTTCTCACCACCAACTAATTTTAATAATTCATCAGTTGGAACAAGTAAATGTGCCGCGAAAGTATTAGCACGAAATTCTTTTTCTATTTTTGGATCATCAGGAAGATCTTCTAACTTTATATTACCTAATTTATAATTTACCCATAGTGTATAATAGTATTCATCAAGTACATGATAAAATTCTTTTTTCGTCTTATCCATAATTATCACCTCAGTGATTGGATATTATATCACAAAATTTTATACTTTTCAAAACTTAGACTAATCATATAATCAAAAATAGTAAAACAGACTACATATTATATGTGTTACTACCTATATTTGAAATTTTCAAATATATATTTTATTATGTTAAAATATTAACTCTCTAAAACTTTTTAACATAAGTATCAAAATAACCTTTACTAACTTTTTAGATAATAAAAAATCAATCATATTCTAGGCTAAAATATATTTAAAATTCAAATAATTCGAGTAAAATTCAATCTGGTGCCTGTGAAGAAGAAGTCGAATAACTTTTCTTAAAGCAATTATAGGTAGTAATAATTACTAACTAATATAAGTATAGTATGAATTACAAAATTTTGTTCTAGAAATTTAACTTGTTTGCTTGTTTTAAAACTATTCTGATTATATAATTCTTATAGGAACATTTGATAAGTTTGGTGGAGCCAATCTTCTTAACAGAAGGGAGGCGAGAATATGAACAAGAAGGATTTTTTAATTCTATCTCTAGTAATAATTATCTTCCTTTTACTATTTTTACTATTTATAGTTTTAATATAAAAGAAATCCACCTAACTCATCAATGATTTAGGTGGAACCAAAATTTATTAGGCAACACTCAACATGCGATTATTGAATGTTCCTTTTTTATTTTATGCAAGTTTCCTTGACATATTCATAATAACATATTTTTAAGTTCTTGTCAAAAATTAATTTTTCAATATATTTATTTTTTTACATATGGATTTGATGCATAATATAAACTTCTTTGCCTCATAATTTCGTTTTGTTCTAATTGTGCCTCAATTTTTCTGTTTAAATTAGACATAATTCTAACATAATTAATATCAAATTATGTGTAATATATAAGAATCAATCATTGATAATTGCTCATATTTTTCTGGCTTTTGTTCCTCATTTACTTTAACACTTAATTGCTCTTTTGGAGCTTTACTTAACCTAGTTATTTCTTGTCTTGCATATCGTAATCTTCAGATGTTAATTTTTTTAACATCAATTCTTCAATAGATTCATTACACATATAATCATATACTTTCATATAATCTTCTTCAGAACATTCACTTGTGCCATATATTTTAAATAATCCCTTTAATATAAACTGATTTAATTCTATCAAATTGTTTATCTAATTCTTTTAATTCTTTCTCATAATTAATATCTTTATTATCTAATTTTGATTTAATAAAAGGTGTATAGTAATCATTTATCATCATATCAGTTTTAATTAATTCTAATAGACAAGCCATTAATTCTTGTTCTATTTCTTTTTCTTTATAAGTAATTTTACAATGCTAACATTTGTAATAATAGTATTTCTTGCCATTAGGTTTAGTTGTTGCACATCCACCTAAAAATCTACCACACTTTGAACATTTTAATTTATTAGTAAATAGATAAGTAGCAGTTCTTTCATAAAGTCTAGCATTTCTTAATTTTTAATATTGACAATCGTCCCATTTTTGTTTAGATACAAGTGGTTCAACAACATTTTCATAATAAGTTGGACTTTTAGTCCTTTTTCCATGAACATAATCACCTTTATAAAGTTCATTAGTCATAATATGATTTATTGTTGAATCTCTCCAGTTAGTTTTAACTAGTACTTGTTCTTCATTATAAATATTAGCAATAGTTTAATAACTTTTGCCTTCTAAGTATAAATCAAATATTCTAATAACAATATCTTTTGTTAGTGGATTGGGTACTAACTTTTTATTTACTCTTTTAAATCTTTAAATTTTATTTTGTTTTAATAACCTTTTATAAATATATCTTCACACTCATCAAATAACAAATAATCATTACCATTAACTTTTAAAATATGTGGTTTTACATAGGCAATATTAGTATTTTTAATACTAATAACACTACCATTAATCAGTTCATACTTAACACAAGCAAATCGACATATCATATCTACTTTCTTTTTTAATTCTTCACTTATTTTAAGTTCTTTAGTTTCTATTGTCATAAGTCGATTACTTTCTTAAACAACAAAAAAACTAACTATTTCTAGTTAGCATTTATTACTTACTCGAAAAGTTCGAGTATCAATCAATCTGGTGCTGGAAAAGAGACTTGAACTCATGACCTGCTCTTTACGAGGGAGCTGCTCTACCAACTGAGCTATTCCAGCATATATACATTATAACATTAAAATTAAAAAGAGGGTACCCTCTTTTTAATATATAAATGAGCCTATAATAATAGCAAGTAAGATATATAATACAATTATACAAACAAACCCACTACCATTATTAGTTCTTGAACCACATTCAGTTGTATTTTGACAAGCCATGGTTACACCTCCTTTTGACTTAAATATAAGCCCCAAGTATTATGATTAAAAGAATAAATAATACTAATACAATAGCAGCTCCAGATATTCCTCCAGTATTACACATAAAGCATTCCTCCTTTTTATCTTTTCACATTATTGTATGGAAATATTCCAAAAAGGTGTGTATTTCTAATGAAAAAACATCAAAATTCTTGTTTTTTTTATATGAAAATGTTAATATATTTATGTACAAGGAGGATTAATATGGCTAATAGTAAAGCAAATGAAAATGAAAAAACAAAAAAATCAACAACAAGTAGTAAAAAAACAACTACTACTAAAAAAACTAATAATAAAACAGCTACTAAAAAAAGCACTGTAAAAAAAGTTGAAACTAAAAAACCAGTTAAAAAAACTACAGCAAAAAAAGTTGAACCAAAAGTTGAAGTTAAAAAAGCTGAGGTTAAAAAAGTTGAAACTAAAAAAGAAAACAAAAAATTTAATTTATTAGATTGGGCTAAAAATAATATTAATATAGTTGGTGGTGCTATTATAGTTATACTACTTCTTATAAATATTATTGTAGTTGCTAATGGACATAAAGTTAAATTATCAAATGGAAAAGAAATTATTGCAAGTGTTGATGGAAAAGAAGTTAATGCTGATGAGTTATTTGATACTTTAAAAGGAAAATATGGTTCTGATGCATTATTAAATGTTATTGATGAATATATCATTAATAAAGAATTAAAAGATAGTGATAAAACAACTGCTAAAAAAACTGCACAAAGTAATTTAGATAGTATTCGTAGTCAATATGAATCTGCTGGATATACTTGGGAAGATGTATTAAGTCAATATGGATATGAAAATGAAGATGCATTATTAAATGAATTCTTAGTATCTGCTGAAAAAGACTTAGTTGCAACTAACTATTTAAAATCTAAATTAACAGATGATGAAATTAATGAATATTATAAAAATAATGTTTTTGGTAAATATACAGCAAAACATATATTAATCACACCAGAAACTTCTGATAGTATGTCTGATGATGAAAAAACAGCTGCTGAAGAAGCTGCTAAAACAAAGGCTCAAGAAGTTATTGATAAATTAAATAATGGCGAAGATTGGGCAACACTAGTTAGTGAATATTCAAATGATGAAGGTTCAAAAGATAATGAAGGAAAAGTTGAAAATTTCACAAAAGGTGATGTTGTTGACGAATTCTGGAATGCTGTTGAAAAATTAAAAGATGGTGAATATACTGCTGAACCAGTAAAAAGTAGTTATGGATATCATGTAATTTATAGAGTTAGTTATACTGATAAAAAAGCTCTAAAAGATATCAAAAATGATGTTGTTGATGAAATTGTAAAAAATAAGTTAAGTGGAGATTCTAATTTATACACAAATACTTGGAAAGAAATTAGAAAAAAATATAATTTAACTATTAATGATTCAGTTATTAAAAAAGCATATGAAAATGCTGCAAAATAAAAAGTGATTTAGTCACTTTTTTTTATTACTTCTATATCATCACTAGAATATCCTTTTTGATATAATCTATGAATTATTTCATATTCTAATTTCTCATCAGAATATTTTTTAGAAAGTCTATTATATAATTTATCATAATCTTTTTGTATAAATTTTTTATTATCCACTTTTACAGTTTCTAAAATACTCATAATCATATTTTTATCATACCCTAAATTAATTAAATATGATAACATTTTTCTCTTAAAAGTATATAAAGAATCTTTATTATTTTTCTGCTTATTTGAAACAATTTTTTTTATTTTATTTAAATATATAATAGCATCATATTTATAAAATTCCTTATCAATTAAATCTTCATCTAATTCATGTTTTAAAAGTTCTTTTTTTATTTTATAAGGGCCATCATTAGTTAAATTAATTTTATCAGAAATATAAGATTCAATATACAATTGATCATTAATAAATTTTTTGCATTTTAAATTTTCAATGATTTTTACTTGTTCATCTCTATCAATATTAAAACGATCTAAATATTTTTTTATTTCATATTCACTACGCATTTTTATATTTATATATTTTAAAATTTTTGTATATATTTCATAATTATTATTTTCTAAAATTATTTTTTCAAATAACTCATTACTAATATCATTTTTATATAAAATATTATTATTTAATATAACCTCATCATATAATTTAACTACTTCATTATTATCAAATATAATATTATACTTACCATTACTTAATTTTTTAATTTTTTTAATTTTCATATAGCCCACCTATATCATTTTAGCAAATTTTTGTTCGTATTTCAATATTATTCTTCTTCCTTATCTACCTTTTTGCTTGACAAATATGTTAATTTCTCAGCTACTACTTCTATAATTGTTTTATTAACTCCATTTTCTTCCTTCTTTCTACTTTGAATTCGTCCTTTTATAGCAACTAAATCTCCTTTATGACAATAAGTAGTAGCATTTTCAGCAATGCCACTCCATAATATGCATGGAATAAAATCTGTATCATACTCTCCATTCATATTTTTATAACTCCTTGGAGTAGCCAAAGTTATAGCAGTAAACTTATTACCATTTTCTGATTGAAATAATTCTGGATCTCTAACTAGACGTCCAACAATTATAGTTTGATTCATCATAATACACCTCCTTTCAATTAAGTATGATATACTTAATTTTTTGTAAAGACAAATGTGAAATTTTAATTTTTCAAATCATTTTATTTTTCAATTTTGATAATTTAATAAAAAAAGTCTATTATATAGACTTTTTTAACATATAAAATATAAATTTTATTAAAAATAACTTTTTAATAAATTGTTTAATTCAACAGCATATTCCATTGGTAATTCCTCTCTAAAACGATCAATAAATCCCATAATAATTAATTCTTTGGCTTTTTCTTCACTAATTCCCCTACTCATTAAATAAAATAATTTTTCTTGATTAATTTTAGAAGTAGTTGCTTCATGATTCAAAGTTGATGATTTATTTTCAACAATATTAGTAGGTATTGTATCACTTATAGAATTATCATCCAAAATTAAAGTATCACACTTTATTGTACTATAAGAATTCTTTGCTTTACCAATAATTTTAACTAAACCACGATATGAAGCATTACCACCATTTACAGCAACTGATTTATTTATTATATTACTAACTGTATTAGGGGCTAAATGAATCATCTTAGCACCTGTATCTTGAACTTGTCCTTCCTTAGAAACGGCAATACTAATACAATTTCCCTTAGCACCTTCTCCATTTAGTATACAACATGGATATTTCATATTAACCTTAGATCCAATATTACCATCAATCCATTCCATTAGTCCACCTTCTTCAACAATAGCTCTTTTAGTAACTAAATTATATAAATCAGTTGACCAGTTTTGAATTGTTGTATATCTACATTTAGCATTCTTCTTAACATAGATTTCGACAACAGCAGCATGTAATGCATCTGATGTATAAGTTGGAGCTGTACATCCTTCCATATAATGAAGTTCACTACCCTCATCAACTATTATTATAGTTCTTTCAAATTGTCCCATATTTTTACTATTAATTCTAAAATAACTTTGAAGTGGTCTATCAATTTTAGTATAAGGAGGTACATAAATAAAAGTCCCACCACTCCATACAGCACCATTTAAAGCTGTATACTTATTTTCATCATACTTAACTAATTTATTAAAATATTCTTTAAATAGTTCTGGGTATTCTTTTAAAGCTGTATCAGTATCACAAAATATGACATTTTTATCAACTAACTCTTGAATCATATTATGGTATACAACTTCACTTTCAAATTGAGCTCCAACACCATCTAAATATTTTTTTTCTGATTCTATTAAACCAATTTTATCAAAAGTATCTTTTATTGAACAATCAACCTTAGCCCAATCATTTTTAACTTCATCTGTCATTCTTTTGTAATAATTAATTAAATCAAAATTTATTTCAATTTTAGGTCCAAAAGAAGGATTTTTTAATTCACAAAATTTTTGATAAGATTTCACTCTAAAATCAGTCATCCATTTTGGTTCTTTTTTAATACTAGATATTTCTCTTACTTTATTTTCTGATAAAGCTTTTTCCATACTTATCACCATAAATATTATACTAGAATTTTGAATAAAAAAAAAGTTATTTTTCCTATATAAATTCATATATTTAAGTGTAGAAAGGAATGATTTAATAAATATGGAAACACTTAAAGTTTCATCAAAATCTAATCCAAACAGCGTTGCTGGAGCACTTGCTAATGTTTTTAGAGAAAAAGGAGAAGTAGAAATACAAGCAATTGGTGCCGGAGCACTTAATCAAGCTATTAAAGCAATTGCCATAGCAAGAGGTTTTGTAGCGCCTAGTGGAAAAAATCTAGTATGTATTCCAGCATTCACCGATATTATTATTGATGGTGAAGAAAGAACAGCTATAAAGTTAATCGTAGAAGCAATTTAAGCTTCTTTTTTAATTGAACAAATGATAATTAAGTTGTATAATACATATAGGTGATTTTTATGGATCAAAATTTAAGAAGAAGTATAATATTAGAACATTATCAAAATCCTATGAATAAAGGTTTAATTAAAGATGATGATTACATTTTAGTAAATACTAATAATGAATCTTGTATCGATGAGATTAACTTAATGGTTAAACTTGAAAACGATAAAATTGTTGACGCTAGATTTGATGGTGAAGCATGTGCTATATGTACAAGTTCAACTTCTATTATGATTGATACTATAATAGGTAAAACTATTGATGAAGCTATTAATATCTTAAACAATTTTAAAAATATGATTGATGAAGAAGATTATAATCCTGATATTTTAGAACAGGCTATTGTTTATGATGATATATATAAGCAAGCTAATAGAAAAAAATGTGCCTTACTTCCTTGGTGGGGTCTTGAAAAAGTAATTAATAAGGTAAAAAAATAAAACTACTTAGTAGTTTATTTTTTTGTAAAAATTAAAAAACATTTTATCATATCTATATAATGCATTTAATTTGTTATCCATTAACATTGATATAATTTTTATAGTAGGTTTATTCATTCGTTTAATATCTAAACATATATCACTTATATTCTTTCCTTCAAGAACTTTTTTTATCTCAACAACCCTTTTATCTTCTAATATTTCTTGATAATATTTAATAACATCTTTTTTAGGTATATTTAATTCTGTTAAAGAAGAAAATAAATAAGATAATTTTTTCATAAAACGAATGGCAGCATATGTTTTATATTTTTTTCTATCTTTTATTTCAAATTCTTTTACAGATAAAAATAATTTATAATATGAATATAAAGCATCATCTATTTTTTGATTTATATTTTCTTTATTTATTTCTTTTTTATAATTATTGTTTAAAATATATAATTCATCTGGAATAAATAATATTGATTTCATATTTTTATAAAGTTCAATATTACAAGCTATATCATAATAATCATTTAATTCTCTATCTAACTTAATTATATTTTTAGCGCATGTTTTCTTTATTAACTGACGACTTAATTTATTACAATGATTTGTTTTGTATAGTAAATCAAAAAATTGTGGTTCTAATTGTTCAACATTCATTATAACATTTCTATTTAAAATATTCTTAGGTATAGTTATACTATCATTTTCATATTTTTTATATTGACATCTAACAACATCAACTTTATTTTCCTTAATATTTTGATACATTATTTCAATCATTTTATTAGTAATAAAATCATATGCATATACAAAACTTATATATTTACCTTTTGATAATCTATAAGCTTTTTTTATAGCTTCATAACTATTTTTTTCATCTAATGATATTATTTTAATTCTAGAATCTCTATTAGCAATTCTAGTAATTTTATTTAAAGTTTTATCTGTTGAGCCATTATTAACAGCTATTATCTCAATATTTTGATAAGTTTGTTTTAAAATTGAATTCAAACATTTTGTAATATATTGTTCTGAATTATAGGCCAAAACAATAATACTAATCAGTTCCGATTTCATAATACACCTCTTTTAAGTAAGCATTATTATTATACAAGATTATAGAAAATTGTCAAATTTGGGGTGTTTTAACAAATTTATATTTACATATTTTTTCAAAATTCTATTGATTTTTCATTCATTTTTATTTTCACTTTTCCTTTTTATTCACAAAAAAAATATTGATAGTTTTCAATATTTTTTATTTTATTATTGATTTTGAGACGGATATAACTGGGCACACACCATAGATAGTATCGCTAACAGTACCGCGACAC
>CAKPGR010000009.1 GCA_934155005.1 uncultured Bacilli bacterium
TGTAAAACAAAATAATAATATTGACTGAGAGATAAAAAAATTTCAAAGTCGGGGGGGGGTATAAAACCCTCTTTTTTGTGTGAAGGAGTAGATAAAAATGAATAAAAAATTGGTAATCACAAGTATAATATGTGGAATAATATTTGGAAGTGTTGGAGCTTATGCTGGAAGTAATTTTTATGCAAATGGAATATCAGTGAATGCCCCAACAGGATCTAACTTAGGAAGTGATGCAACACTTCAAAACTCACTCGATGAATTATATAGTATAGCTGATAAATATGATGAATTAAATAAGAAAATAAATGCGTTAGAAAACAATTCTTTATCACTTGATAAAATATATCCTGTAGGAAGTATTTATATATCAACAAATATAACAACAGCAAGTGATATATCTAAAAAATTTGGTGGAACATGGGAAGCATATGGAACAGGAAAAACATTAGTTGGAGTAGATACAAGTAATACCAATTTTAATGCAGTAAGTAAGACAGGCGGAAGTAGTACAACGACACTTACAACGTCAAACCTTCCAAGCCATAATCATAGTATCCCAGCATTATCTGGAACAGCTGCTGCAACAGGCTCTGGATATAAAATTGGATATACATCAGCAAGTCGTACAACTAGTACTAATGGTAATCATACACATAATGTTCCATATGGAAATGTTGTAGCTGGAGCAGGAGGTGGATTGGTTGCTGGATTAGGTGGAACAGCTCCATATAATAGTGGTGTAGCTGGTAATCATACACATACAGTACCAGATTATTATGCAAATAGTATAAGTGGAGTAGCAAACCATTCACATAGTGTAACAACAAATTCATCAACAACAGGATCAACAGGATCAGGAACAGCTTTCTCAGTACAAAATCCATATATAACAGTTTATATGTATAAAAGAGTAAAATAAGATTCATTAAGTTATAATGAATTTTTTTGACAAAAAATATATATTTTATTATAATTAAGATGGTGAAAAAACATGGAAGATAAAAGATATATAAACCAAATAGAAGTTCTTATTAATATATTTACTTTGGATAAAAATAAACTTAAGGTTTTACTTATAAAAAGAACAGAAGAGCCATTTAAAGGGTACTGGATGATTCCAAGTAATTTGTTGATGACAACAGAAACAATTGAAGAATGCGCTAAAGCAACAGCCATTGAATTTTTAGGTTGTGATGATATATATTTTACACAATGTAATATTTTTAGCAAAATAGATAGACTACCAAATGAAAGAACATTAGCAAATTCATTAATTGGTATTATTGATAATAATAAATTGTTATTAAAAAAACAAAGTACACCTTATGAAAAAGTTTGGTTTCCTATCGATGAAATTCCTAAAATGATATTTGATCATGCTGAAATTCTAAAAGATGCTACAGAGTTTTTAAAAAAACAACTTAATAATATAGATGTGTTAAAAATGTTGTTGCCTGGTGATTTTACAATGCCCGAGTTTCAAAATTTATATGAACAAATTTTAAATAAGAAATTAGATAGAAGAAATTTTAGCAAGAAAATTTTAAAAACAGATTTACTATATGATACAGGTTTTAAAACAAGTAGTAGAAGTGGTAGACCAGCTCGTCTATATCGTTTTAAAGAGAGTGAAGATTTATGGAGGGTATATGAATAAAAAAGGCTTTGGTTTGACAGAAATGATTGTAATCATTGTAGCGCTTACAATATGTATAGCTATTGTTTCAATAATTTATAATCAAAATTTTAAAGCGTTAAGCGAAAAAAAGGATTTAAATGATACAGAAATTAAAATGACAACAAAAGATAATGAAGAAGTAGAAAATAATGAAGAAGTAAAGAGTGATAAATATATTGACCTAGAAGATAAAATTAAAAATGCTTCTAAATCATACATTGAAAAAAATAATTTAAAAACAGAAAAAGTTATTGTTACAACTCAAAGATTAATAGAAAATAATTATATTAAACAACTTTTAGATCCTAAAGATGAGACAATTTTATGTAAGGGATATGTCATATATGATGGTAATGATGGATATAGTCCATATTTGAAATGTGGGTCCAATTATATGACAGAAAACTACAATAATAATTTAGAATAAATATTGACATCACTTAGAATATAATGTAAAATTATATTCGTAGTCGGAGTGATACTCAAGAGGCTGAAGAGGCGCCCCTGCTAAGGGTGTAGGTCGGGCAACTGGCGCGAGGGTTCAAATCCCTCTCACTCCGCCATATATGATATTAACCTTTGTTTTTCAAAGGTTTTTCTTTTACTTAAATATTGTATAATTAAATAAAATTTGTTAAAATGTAAAAAGGTGATAGAATGTTTGAAAATTTGGGAGATAGATTACAAAGTGCTATAGATAAAATAAAAGGTTATGGAAAAATAACTGAAGAAAATATTAGTGATATAACAAGAGAAATTAGATTAGCGCTATTAGAAGCCGATGTTAACTATATAGTTGTAAAAGAATTTATTAATAATGTTAAAGAAAAAGCATTAGGCGAAGAGGTAGCTAAGAGTCTTAAACCAGGAGAAGTTTTTGTAAAAATAGTTAAAGATGAACTAGTTGAACTTTTAGGTGGTGAAAAAGCAGATTTATATATAGCAGGTTCTCCTTCTATATTAATGTTAGTTGGTCTTCAAGGTAGTGGTAAAACAACAACAAGTGGTAAATTAGCAAATTTACTTAGAAAAAAATATAAGAAAAAACCATTATTAGTTGCTTGTGATATATATAGACCAGCAGCTATCGATCAACTTAAACAATTAGGACGTGAACTTAACATTGAAGTTTATTCAGAAGGAAAAGAAAATCCAGTTGTGATTGCTAAAAATGCAATTAACTATGCCAAAGAAAATAATTTTGATTATGTTTTAATAGATACAGCAGGAAGACTTCATATTGATGAGGAATTAATGGATGAACTTAAAAATATAAATGAAGAAGTAAAACCTAATGAGATTCTTTTAGTTCTTGACAGTATGGTAGGTCAAGATGCTATAAATGTCATTGAAGGATTTAATAATCAACTTCCATTAACAGGAGCTATTTTAACTAAATTAGATGGTGATACGAGAGGTGGAGCTGCTCTTTCAATTAGACACTTGACAAACATTCCTATTAAATTTATAGGAGTTAGTGAAAAATTAGATGGATTAGAAGAATTTTATCCAGATCGTATGGCTACTAGAATTCTTGGAATGGGAGATTTAATGTCAATGATAGAAAAGGCAGAATCAGTTATTGACCAAGATGAGGCTATGAAAACTGCTAAAAAAATGCAAAATGGTAAATTTGATTTGGATGATTTTTTAATTCAAATGGAACAAATTAAAAAATTAGGGCCACTCGAAAATTTAATCAAAATGATTCCAGGAGCAAAAAAAATGGGACTCAACAATGTCAAAATAAATCCTAAAGATATGGCTCACATAGAGGCTATAATTAAATCAATGACACCTAAGGAAAGAAAAGAACCATCAATTATAAAAGCAAGTAGAAAGCAAAGAATTGCTAAGGGTAGTGGAAGAAGTGTAGAGGAAGTTAATAGACTTTTAAAACAATTTGAAGAAATGAAAAAAATGATGAAGATGATGAAAAATGGAAATTTCAAAATGCCTTTTTAAAGAAAAGTTTTTGTAGAATATAAGAAATAAAGGACTTTAAAAAAATAAGATTTTTAGACCTATGTCATATTCAAATGTTTTAATTACTCATAGTATAAATTAGGTAAGGGGGAATTAAAATGTTTAGAAATAGTTGTTGTGGGTCAAGACAAAATATGGGAATGTTTAATCAAGGAATGATGGCACAACCAATGATGGAACAACAAGTTGTTGAACCAACTATCACAAAATGTGTAGAACAAGAATTCTATCATGAAGTACCACATGTATGTCCTATACACACTCATACAATAAATAAACATATTTACAAACATACTTATACTCCACAATATTCTTGTAGTGAAGAATGTCAAGTACAAAATATTGATTGTGGTAAATGTTCAGGATTTATGAAATAAAAAGGCTTTTCAAAGTCTTTTTTAGTGTATTTAAATACCTTTTATAGCTTTAGCTGATGATAAAGCATATTATATAAATAGGTAAGGTGTTTATATGATTTATATAATAGCGCAGTTAATAGGATTTATAGCTTTCTTTTTTTCTATAATAGCTTATCATTTAAATAAAAAAGATGATATTTTTAAATGTATGATTATATCAGGCTTTTTTAATTTAATTCATTATTTACTAATAGGAGCATATAGTGGTTGTATAACAAAAGTACTATCAATTATAAGGGATAGTATTGTTGTAAAAAAGGAAAAAAATAATAGACTAAATTCAAAGATTGTTTTATTTATTTTAATAGTTTTATACGTTATAGCTAGTATATTAACATATGAGAAACTATATTCCATTTTGCCACTTATAGCTGCTATAATATATTTGATATTTATATGGAATGGTAGTAAAGAAACAGTAAAAAAAACAGCCTTTTTTATTTATTTCCTTTGGCTAACTTATAATATTTGTGTTTTATCTATATCAGGAATTACTTCAAATATTATATCAATCATTTCAACATTTATTGCTGTAAAAAGAAATAAAACTACTTAAATAACAAGTTAAAATCTTTACTATAAGTCTT
Organism: uncultured Bacilli bacterium; assembly: GCA_934155005.1. Classification (GTDB taxonomy): domain Bacteria; phylum Bacillota_I; class Bacilli_A; order RF39; family UBA660; genus CAJOJO01. The sequence goes on from CAKPGR010000009.1 coordinate 4,671, forward strand.
AAATAAGGTAAAATAAATATGGATATGGAGGAATATTATGGGAAGAGCTTATGAAGTTAGAAAAGCTAGTATTCAAAAAACAGGGGCTGCTAGAGGAAAAATATACGCTATGTATGCAAAAGAAATATATCAAGCAGCTAAAAATGGTGGAACAGAAGTTGATAGTAACGCTAAATTAAAAAGACTTATAGAAAGAGCAAAAAAAGAACAAGTTCCAGGAGATATAATTAAAAGAGCTATTGATAAAGTAAATAGTGGTGTTGATGAAAATTATGTAGAGGCAACATATGAAATGTTTGGTCCAAGTGGTTCAACTTTTATAATTGAATGTTTAACAGATAATTTAAATAGAAGTGTAAGTGAACTTAGAGCAGTTGTTAATAAATGTCATATAAAAATGGGTGCTATTGGAAGTGTATCATTTAATTACGATCATGTATGTGTTGTAAGTTTTAAAGGACTTTCACTAGATGATACAATGGAAGCATTAATAGAAAATGAAGCAGATTTTATTGACATGGAAATGGAAAATGATGAAGTTATTGTATATGGTAATCCTCAAAATTTATATCAAATAAAAGAAGCTATAATTAAAAAAATACCAAATATAGAATTTGATATGGATGAAATAACATACATTCCAAAAGAAAAAGTAACATTAAATAGTGAAGACAAAGAAATATTTGACCGTGCAATAAAAATGTTTGATGATATTGAAGATGTTAATCATGTATATCATAATGTGAATATTGATGAATAAAAAAATAGGAATAATGTCATCATCAAGAGTTGAAATAGATAAAAAATATCTGGATTTGATGGATGATATATCAAAAGTTTTAGCAAAAAAATTTGATTTAAATTTTGGATCTAGTTCTAATTCAATGATGGGAATATGTTATAGAAATTTTAAAAAAGAAAATAAAACTATAAATGCATATACTAACTATAAATATATTGATGAACTTGAGAAATTAGATGGTGTAAATAAAATTTTAGTAAACGATACTTTTGATTTAAAAAAAGAACTTTTCAATAATAGTGATATTGTTCTTTTTATGCCTGGAGGTATTGGAACATTATCAGAATTTTTGAGTTTTCTAGAAGAAAAAAGATCAAATAATAAAAATAAAGAATTAATTCTTTTTAATTATGAAAACTATTATGATGAGTTAATCAAGGTGTTAAAAAAAATGATAGACTTAAACTTTGCAGATAAAAATTTTCTAGAATTATTTGATTTAGTAACTAGTAAAGAAGAACTAAAAAAATTAATGGAGGTAAAAAATGATAACAATGGATAAATTAGTTAACTTATGTAAAACTTATGGTTTTATATATAGCGGAAGTGAAATATATGGTGGACTTGCTAATACTTGGGATTATGGTCCTCTTGGTGTTGAACTTAAAAATAATGTAAAAAAAGCATGGATGAAAAGATTTATTCAAGAAAATAAATATAATGTTGGAATGGATTCAGCTATTTTAATGAATCCAAAAACATGGGAAGCAAGTGGACATTTATCAACTTTTTCAGATCCTTTAATAGATTGTAAGGCTTGTAAATCTCGTTTTAGAGCTGATAAATTAATTGAAGACTTTACAAATGGAGAACAAACTGGCGATGGTTGGGATAATCAAAGATTGATTGATTTCATTACTGATAATCATATAACTTGTCCAAAATGTGGTAAACAAGATTTTACAGATATTAGACAATTTAATTTGATGTTTAAAACATTTCAAGGTGTTACAGAAGATTCTAAAAATACTATTTATTTAAGACCAGAAACAGCACAAGGAATATTTGTTAATTTTAAAAATGTTGAAAGAAGTATGAGACTTAAAATACCATTTGGAATAGGTCAAATTGGTAAAAGTTTTAGAAATGAAATTACACCAGGTAACTTTACTTTTAGAACTCGTGAATTTGAACAAATGGAACTTGAATTTTTTTGTAAGCCAGGAACAGAATTAGAATGGTTTAATTATTGGAAAGAATACGCTAAAAAATGGTTACTTGATATTGGTATTAAAGAAGAAAATTTAAGAATGAGAGATCATGAAAAAGAAGAATTAAGTTTTTATAGTAATGCTACAACTGATTTTGAATATAAATTTCCTTTCGGTTGGGGAGAACTTTGGGGTGTAGCTAGTCGTACAAATTATGATTTATCAAGACATATGGAAGTTTCAAAAGAAAGTTTAGAATACTTGGATCCAGAAACTAATGAAAAATATATACCATATGTTATTGAACCAAGTCTTGGTTGTGATAGAATGGTTCTAGCTATACTTGCTAATGCTTATGAACTAGAAAAAATAGAAAATGGTGAAGAGAGAGAAATTATGAAATTCGCACCATCTATCGCACCATATAAAGTTGCTGTTTTACCTTTAATCAAAAAATATCATAGTGATAAAGCAAATGAAATATATATGGAATTATCTAAACATTTTATGGTTTCTTATGATGAAAGTGGTAATATAGGAAAAAGATATAGAAGACAAGATATTATGGGAACTCCATATGTAATTACCATTGATGATGATACTTTAAATAGTAATACTGTTACAATAAGAGATAGAGATACAATGGAACAAATAAAATTAAATTTAGATGAAGTAAAAGATTATATTAAAGAAAGAGTTGAATTTTAATGCATGCTGAATTTTTAGGAAATATAATTGTATGCTTTATTCTAAGTTTCTTTATTGGACTTGAAAGACAATGGCGAAGAAGAGCTATTGGACTTAGAACTAATGTTTTAGTTAGTATAGGATCATTTTTATTCGTTGTTCTAGCAGTTAATTTAAATATAGATTCTGATTCAACTAGGATAGCGGCACAAGTAGTATCTGGTATAGGTTTCTTGGGCGCAGGAGTTATTTTAAAGGATGGTCAACATATAAGAGGGCTTAATACCGCTGCAACTTTGTGGTGTAATGCAGCAATTGGTGTATTATGTGCTTATGGTTTTATTTTTGAAGCTATTGTAGGAACAATATTTATCTTAATTTCTAATGTTATTTTAAGACAATTAAGTTTAAGACTTATTGATGATTATGTTAGAAATGATATGAATTATATATTAGTTATAATTTGTAAAGAAAAATATCAAGTTAAATATAAAACCGAAATTATAGATAAATTAATAAAATCATCAATGACATTTGAAAAAGTAGAAACAGAAGAATTAGATGAAAGAAAAGTAAAGATTAAATTTTTTGTTAGTTCAAGAAATAATTTAGAATTAGAAAAAATGTTAGCTAGTCTTGGGGTAGACCCTAATATATTATCAATATCATTTAATTCAATATCAGATGATTTTAAAAAGTCCTTAGAAGATGATGAAGTTTAAAAAAAAGAAAAAAATATATTTCTTTTTTTTTTAATATATGATAAAATTATTGTAGTTATAAAAATAGGAGGAATAATTGTGGGACTTTTACAACAAATTTTAAAAAATGATGATGATGTTTTTTCAGAAAATACGTCTGGTAATGAATATTATGATTTAAAACCAGAAGAAGCTCTAAAAGAAAATGATGGAACAACAAAAATGATTTTGCTAGAACCAAGAGCTTATTCAGAGGCACAACAAATAGCAGATCATTTGAAAATGAGAAATACAGTAGTTGTTAATTTAAAAAGAGTCACAAGTGATCAAGCTAAAAGAATTATTGATTTTTTAGCCGGTACAATTTATGCAATTGGTGGCGATTTACAAAAAATTGGTGGTGGAATATTTTTATGTACACCAAATAATATAAATGTTCAAGGAAAGATAACAGAGGAAACAGAAGGAAAAGACATCCATGATAACGATGATATAAATATAGAATGGTAAGATAATGAGGTGAGTATATGGAAAAGTTTAATCGAACTTTACGTGGCTATGATCCTGAGGAAGTAAATAATTTTTTAGATAAAGTAATTAGCCAAGTAGAAGTTATGGTTAATGAAATGAAAGAAAAAGATACTCGCATATCTGAATTAGAATCGTTAGAAAGTGAAAATAGAAGTTTAAGAGAAAAATTAGAACAATATGAAAGAATGGAAGGCACAGTAAATAAAGCTATTGTTATGGCTCAAAGAACTGGAGACCAAATGAGGTTATCAGCTCAAAAAGAAGCTGATACAATTGTTGAAAATGCTAAAACAAATGCTAATAGAATAATAAATGATGCCTTAGTTAGGGCAGAGAAAACGGAAAATGAAGCAGCGCTTTTAAAAAGAAATTTAGTTATATTTAAGAAAAGAATTAAAGATATAGTTGAAGCACAACTTGAAGTTGTAAATGAAATGGACGAAATAGAGTTTTAGATAATAATATTGACTGAGAGATAAAAAAAATTCCAAGTCGGGGGGGGGGTACAAACCCCTCTTTTTTTGTATGTAAAGGAGCAGATAAAAATGAATAAGAAATTAATAATAGGAATAATAATAGGTGGAATAATATTTGGAAGTATAGGAGTTTATGCTGGGACAAAATTTTATGCAAGTGATGTATCAGTAAATGCTCCAACAGGATCTAATTTAGGAAGTAATGCAACTCTACAAGATTCACTCGATGAATTATATAGCATGGCTTACAATAATGATACAATTACTAATGAATTGAATTCACTTAAAGAAGATGTAAATAATTTAAAGCAAAGTATTAAAACAGTTGAAATTCCAATAACAAAATTATCTTCAAGAAAGGTAACATATGATTCTGTTACAGGCTTTTATAATCCAGCAACAGGAGAAGTTAAAATTAATATTTCGTGGCTTTCATATACATCAGTTACAGGAAAAATATTTAATACGTACTATAGTATTCCAGAAAAATATAGACCAAAAGCAAGTGCTAAGGGAAGTGGAGTTGTTGCAACTACTAATGGTACAGCGCAAGTTACTTTATCCAGTGTTGGCACAGATAAAGTTTATTATTACGCAGGTATCCCATTTGTTGCTACTAACGGATATATATATAATGGAGTAGCTGAAAATGGACATGTTGTAGCAGTTATAGCAACAATAACATATATAATATAATTAATGAATAAAAAAAGGTTGACAATCATATGATTTTTATGTATAATTTAATAGAAATTTAAAAAAAGGAAAGAAGTGTGTCCACACTCACCCGATTGCTTAAGCTTTGGGTAAATGCCAATAATTATACTTGGTTTTTGATGTGGATACGTGTGTATTCACTTTTTTTATGGAGGTGTCAGGTATCGCAAAGGAAAGACAAATGTACATTAATGATCAAATAAGAGCTAGAGAAGTTATGGTAATAGGACCAGCTGGTGAACAACTAGGTATTAAACCATTAAACGATGCTAAAACATTAGCTAGTTTTGCTGGATTTGATTTGGTTTTGATTAATCCAAATGCTACACCACCAGTGTGTAAAATAATGGATTATAATAAATTTAAATATGAAAATAAAAAAAGACAAAAAGAAAATTTAAAGAAACAAAGAGAATCAAATTTAGAAATAAAAGAATATCGTTTATCAGTAACTATCGATAAGCATGATTTTGATACACGTGTACGTAATTCATCAAAATATTTAGAAAAAGGTCATAAAGTAAAAGTTTCAATTCGTTTTAAAGGAAGAGAGATGGCTCATCCTGAATTAGGACGTGAAGTATTACTTAGATTTGCTAAGGAAGTTGAAAGTATCTCTTCAATTGATCAAATGCCTAAATTAGAAGGTAGATTTATGACTATGATGCTAATACCTAAAAAAGAAAAATAGGAGGAATAAGTATGCCAAAATTAAAAACAAAAAAAGGACTTGCAAAAGTTTGTAAAGTTAGACCTGGTGGAACAATTAAAATTGGAAAACCTGGTTCAAGACACAATACTGGAAAGAAAAATACTGCATCAAATAGAAGTAGTAGAAAAGGATCTTTATTAAGTAGATCAGATTATAAAAGAGTAAAAGATATATTAGGAAAATAGTTTTAGAGGAGGAATAAGTATGCCAAGAGTTAAAGGTGGAACAATACATAGAGCAAGACGTGCTAAAGTAATGAAATTAGCAAAAGGTTACTTTGGTTCAAAACATAGATTATATAAAACAGCTAAAGAACAAGTAATGCATTCATTAAGATATTCATATAGAGATAGAAGACAAAAGAAAAGAGATTTTAGAAAACTTTGGATTACAAGAATTAATGCTGCATGTCGTATGAATAATATTAGTTATTCAAGATTTATTAATGGTCTTTCAAAAGCCAATGTAGCTATTAATAGAAAAATGTTATCTGAAATCGCTATTGAAAATCCAGAAGCATTTACAGAATTAGTTAAAATAGCTGAAGATGCTTTAAATGGAAAAACTGTTAAAACAGAAGTAAAAAAAGAAACTAAAAAAGAAGTAAAAGAAACTGTTAAAGAAGAAAATAAAGATTTATCTAAAATGACAGTTGCTGAACTTAAAGAATTAGCAAAAGCAAAAAAAATAACAGGTGCATCAACAATGAAAAAAGCTGAATTAATCGATGCTTTAAAATAATCATTTCTATGGTTATTTTTTTGTTGACAAAAATTATAATTAAAGTATAATATAGGGAAATATTAGGGGGTTTTTATGCAAACAGTATCAATTTCAAATAAACAATTTAGTGAACTTGAAAGATTAAGATTTGACAATAATATTATGAATACAGAGGGGCAATTGTTCATTGAACAATCTAATGATGGTAATAAAAAGATTATTAAAAAATTTTATAGATGCGACAGCGATGATGATGAATATTTTGCTAACAAGTTATTAACAATAAATTACTTAATAGATTTGAAGGATCAGATAGGAATTGATGAGTTAGTATTACCTGAAAAAATAGTTATCGAAAATGGACAAATAGTTGGTTCTATGATGCGTTATATAGATAATATAAATTTCAAGAATATAATTAATAGCTATAAAATACCAACCGAAAAAGTAATAAATTATTTTAAAGAAATAGGCATAATTTTAAAGAAAATAGAAGATTTAAATAAAAATAATATTATAAATCCTTTTCATTTAAACGATGTTCATGAAAGTAACTTTATTTTTAATAAAGAAACTAAAAAAATAAATGTTGTAGATTTAGATAGTGCTAGAATTTTAAATAATACACCATTTGCGGCTAGATATTTAACGCCTTTTTCTCCAGTAGCAGATTTACCTTATAAATATAAAGTATGTGATGAAAGTGCTAGCGGATACATAGAGCCGGATAATAATAGTGATATATATTGCTTTATAATTATGATTTTAAATTATTTATATAAAGATAAAGTTAATCAAATGAAAATACCAGAATACTATGAATATTTAAATTATTTATTAAAGATAGACTTTCCATATGAATTATTAGATAATTTTGAACGTGTATATAAATATGATGATAATATCAATCCTTATGAATTACTTGATTTAATACCTAAAAATATAGAAGAAGCTAGTAGTAAAGTATATAAAAAAATACAATAACCTTGTATTTTTTTCTTTTAAATTCGACAAATATATTTTTTAAAATATAAATGGTGATTTTATGAAAAAATATTTAATTTCGATAATTAGTTGTGTATTAGTTGGGTTATTAATGGGAAAAATAATATTTGAGCAATATAAATCAAATGATACTTTAACTGTATCAACCACTAGCATAAGTGAAGAAGTATATTTTTTTCAAACAGGAGTATATTCATCACTAGATAATATGAAAAAAGCTATGTCTAATATAAATAGTTATGCTTATATTTTAGAAGATAATAAATATTATGTATTTCTAGCTATAACAAAAAATGAAGAAAATAAAGAAAAATTAAAAAATTATTTTAATTCATTATCTTACAATATTTATATAAAAAAAATAACCATTGATAATGAAGCTTTTTTGAACACTTTAAATGAGTATGATAAATTACTTAAAGATGCTAGTAGTAACAGTGATATAAAAAAAATAAATGATGCTGTTTTAGAGAAATATGAGGAGTTGGTTAATAATGGTTAAGATAAAAGATATTCCTATTAATGAGAGACCTATTGAAAGATTAATAAATAATGGTGCTTCCAATTTATCAAACGAAGAGTTACTTACCATTTTATTTAGAACAGGTACTCACAGTTTATCAGCATATGATTTGGCTTTTAATTTATTAAAAGAAGTAGATAACATAGTAGATATTAAAGACATAACTTTACAACAACTTTTAAGTATTAAAGGAATAGGAAAATCAAAAGCAGCAATTATTTTAGCGACTACCGAGTTATCTAGAAGATTGAATTCAAAAATAGATACACTAGTAAATAAAGGAAGTAGTCCAGAATTAATTTACGAATATTATAAAAATAAATTAGAAAGTAAGAAACAAGAACATTTTTATGCTGTATATTTAGATAATTCTAAAAAAATAATTAAAGATAAATTACTTTTTATAGGAACTATAAATTACAGCTTAGTTCATCCAAGAGAAGTGTTTAAAGAAGCATGTAAAATAAGTGCTTCATTTATCATTTTAGTACATAATCATCCAAGTGGTAATGTAATGCCAAGTTCGTTTGATATAAAAACAACACAAAATTTGATTGAAATAGGAAATCTTATGGGAATAAATGTATTAGATCATGTTATTATTGGTAATAATAATTATTATAGTTTATTAGAAAATAAAGATATATGAAAAAAATCAAATATGCATATCTTATTATAATTCTATCAGCAATATCTTTTTTATTTTTATTTTATTACATAATAAATGATAGAAATTTGTCCCCAGTAGAAAGTTTTATAAAAGATAAGATTTTATATATAGAAAAGATACTTTATACGCCAATTAAATTTACAGTTGAAAAGATTGATGATTATAAAAATTTTGAATCAGAAAGTAAGACAATAAAAAAACAAATAGATAAAATTAAAAAATATGACAATTTAAAAAATGAATTAGAAGAAAAAAAGAAAATAATTAAAGAATTAGAAACTTCATTAGAATTAAAAAATGATTTAACTGATTATGATGTTATATCAAGTTCGGTTATAAATAGGGTAAATAATAGTTTCTATCAAACATTAACAATTGATAAGGGAAAAAAAGATGGTATAGAGAAGGATATGGCAGTTTTATCAAATAAAGGTCTTATTGGAAAAGTTTTAAATACAACTAAAAATACAAGTACAATTAAACTTCTTACAACAGTTAATGAAAACTATCAAATATCAGTTTTAATAGAGGTCAATGAAAAAAGTATTTATGGTTTGTTGTCTGGATTTGAAGATGGCAAATTAATTGTAAATAATATCTCTGATAATACTGATATTAGTGAATTTTCTAAGGTTGTAACAACAGGACTTGATAATATTTTTCCAAGTGGTATTTTGATAGGGTATGTTGATAAAGTAAAAAAAGATAATTTTGATTTATCTAAAACAGTATATGTTAATCCAGTAAGTAACTTTGATGATATAAAATATGTATCTGTTTTAAAAAGGAAAAATGTAGAATGATAATATCCTTTTTATTAGATGGATTAATATCATATTATTTTGATATAATGCCTTTTTTTACTTTAACTATGTTAACTTTTAAAACATTTGAAACTAAAAATATAGTAAAAATATCAATAATCTTTGGATTTTTATATGATATTGTTTATACAAATACTTTATTTTTAAATGCTTTTTTGTTCTTTTTATTAACTAATTTAATTTTATATTTAAATAAAAATAAAAAAACAAACTTTCTTAGTATTTTAATATATAATACTTTAATAATAATTATCTATGTTTTAATTAATTATTTTTTATTAATAATATTTAGATATATATCATTTAATCTACTTTATTTATTAAGTAAATTAATACTTTCCATTATTATTAATGATATTTATCTTTTCATGGTCTATTTTATAAGAAAAAAACATAATATCTAATGGTGATATAAAATGAATGAAATAGATAGAATAAAAAATAAAAGAAAAACTAAACAAACAAATAAAAATTACATATTTAATATAAATAAATTTTTATTAACTGTTTTACTTACTATTATTACATTAATTCTTTTAAAAAGTAGTACAACCTTTAAACAAAACTTTTATCACAAAGTTTATGAAGAAAATATTTCATTCGTTAAAATTAATAATCTATATAAAAAATATTTTGGATCTTCAATACCATTTGGTAAATTATTAGAAAATAATACAAAAGCTACTTTCAAAGATACTTTAACATATGTAGAAAAAGAAAAATATAAAGATGGTGTTAAACTATCAGTTTCATCTAATTATATGGTTCCAGCACTCGAAAGTGGTATGGTTATTTTTAAAGGAAAAAAGGAAGGCCTTGGAAATACTATTATTATTGAACAAGTAAATGGAATAGAAGTGTGGTATTCAAATATCACTAGCAATATTGATATATATGATTATGTAGAAAAAGGAACATTGGTTGGAGAAGCAGATAAGGAACTTTATTTAACTTTTAAGAAAAATGGTGAAATTTTAAATTATGAAGATTATATCTAAAATTAAAATTCATCCTCTTTTTTATTTTGTAGCAGTTATTTGTATTTTAACTGGCTTTTTTAAATATTTTATTTTCCTTTTCATTATCATATTAATACATGAATTAGGTCATATTTTGACAGCCTTATTTTTTGATTGGAACATAAAAAAAATAGTTATACTTCCATTTGGTGGGATTACTATTTTTGAAGATAAAATAAATAGAAGTATGGCAGAAGAATTTTTAATAGCTATAATGGGGCCAATATTTCAACTCTTTCTTTTTTTTATCAAAAATAAACTTTTTTTTAATATAAATTTATTTATTTTATTATTTAATTTGATTCCTATTTTTCCACTAGATGGATCAAAAATTTTAAATGTTGGGTTAAATTATTTATTTCCATTTAAAAAAAGTCATATTATAAGTATTATTATATCTTTAACTAATATTATAACTATTATTTTACTTTTAAAATTTAACTTGGTACTAATTACTATTTTTCTTTTCTTAATATTGAAAACATTTAAAGAAATTAAATATCATAGTTATTTATTTAATAAGTTTTTATTTGAAAGATATTTATATAATTTTGATTTCAAAAAAAGTAAAATTATTAAAAATGAATATCAAATGAAAAGAGATTATAAACATTTGTTTTTTATTCAAAATAGATATCAAACAGAGAAACAATATTTAAGTAATTTGTTTGACAATTATTAATTTATATGGTAAAATCAATAAATGTGTAGAGCCTCACTCTACAACCACACAGAAAAGGTTAAAACAATATGTGCCTTAATGGTGAGTCTTAGATTATAAAAAAAGGAGGTTATTTATGAAAGCTATTATTGAAACTGGAGGAAAACAATATTCAGTTGAAGAAGGAAAAGAACTTTACATTGAAAAACTTGGTTTAGAACAAGGTGATAAAGTTGTATTTGAAAATGTTTTAATGGTAGATGGTAAAATTGGTACACCTTATTTATCAGGAGCTAAAGTTACTGCTGAAGTTGTAAAAAACGGAAAGCAAAAGAAAATCTTAATTTTTAAATATAAAAATAAGAAAAAATCTACTCGTAAAAGACAAGGTCATCGTCAACCATATACAAAAGTTATTATCAAAAAAATTGAAACTAAATAATGATTAAAGTTAAAGTAGATAAAAATAATAAAGTTATAAACAGTATAACTATTGAAGGACATTCTGGTTATAGTGAATTTGGTAGTGACATAGTATGTGCGAGTGTTAGTAGTATTGCTATCACTTCAATAAATGGTATTTTAAAGATTGATGAGGGTTCTTTAAAATATGAAACCAAAGATGGTTTTATTAAGATTGATGTTTTAAAACATACTAAGGTAATAGATTTATTACTAGAAAATATGATTGAACATTTAGAGAGTGTTTCTAATCAGTACGATAAATATGTAAAAATAATATAAGGAGGTGTGCATGATGAGATTTATGTTAGATATTCAATTGTTTGCCCATAAAAAAGGACAAGGATCTACTAAAAATGGTCGTGATTCTATATCAAAAAGATTAGGTGCGAAAGCAGCTGATGGTGAATATATAACTGGTGGGTCTATCATCTATCGTCAAAGAGGTACAAAAATATATCCAGGTAAAAATGTTGGTATAGGTAAAGATGATACACTTTATGCTAAAATTAGTGGATATGTTAAATTTGAAAGAGTCGGAAGAGATAAAAAACAAGCTAGTATTTACGAAGAAAGAGTTTAGTACTCTTTTTTTAGTATATAAAGTATAGTATAATAATTATATTGGTGGTGAATATGGAATATATTGATGAAATAAAAAAAGATGGATTATCTTTAAAGAATGCTCCTTTAAGTTTTAGAGATAATCAAGATATTGTATTACTTGCTGTTAGAAAAAATAGCTTAGCCATTCAGTATGCTAGTGACAGATTAAAAGATAATATAAATGTAGCAAAAGAACTTGTATTTGGTGATATAGAAGCTTTAAAATTTATAAGTCCAAGGTTAAGAGATAATGAAGAATTTATGATATTTGCTGTAAAGAATAATGGAAGTGCCATTATGTATGCAAGTGATAGATTAAAAAATAATTATAATGTTGTTAAGAATGCCGTTTTTAAATCTGGTAGTATGATTGAATATGTAAGTTCTAATTATAAAGATAATGAAGAAATAGCACTTATAGCGATAAAAAATTCTATTTATTCATATCGTTTAATTTCTGATAGACTTAAACATGATTTAAATTTTAACGTAAAAGCTGTATTATCTAGACCTGAATTAATTAGTTATATATCTAGAAGTTGGCTAAAAAATGAACAATTTTTAAGCAAGCTAAAAGACAATGGCTTTAATGTCTCAGAATATGAAGCAGATTTAAAAGAACCAGATGAAAATGAACAAATATTAGAAAAATTATATTTAGAAATATGTAAAAAGTTTATGGAACAAAAAATTTTAGATCCTAATTTAACTAAGAAAAAGTTTGTGGATGATGAAAATATAAATATTCCACTATTTGATAGTGCTTTAAAATATATTAAAGATAATAATGAACAAATGTATTTTGAAATAAAGAATGTCTTATATTTAAATGAAAATAAATATTTACATCAAAAAAATAGTGATATAGAAAAATTTTTAGAGGATTTTGAAAATGATATTAAATTGAATAATGGAGAAATAAGAAAATTTAATTTAGTAGATTATTATCATTACTTTGACAAATATGATATTCCATTTAAATATCAAGAATTTATTAAATTTATCAATATTGATTTAGATAAAGAAATAGAAAAGAAACTAAGAATGTTTTTTCATGATAATAGTATAAGTCATGGTGTTAATTTAAAACAAGAATACGAAGGCAAAACAATTTTTAATATCAATGGTAATGCAGTAGAAGTTTCATTAGAACAAAAAAAGGATATTATTCATTTAATGTATAATAATAAAATACCTAATAATCTAAAAGTCTATAAAACTCTTTTAAAATCTTATGTTAGTGGTAAATTAGAGTTAGAATATGCTTATTTAACTTCAAAACAAGGTGATTTAGATGAAGAATATATAAGTGAAAAGACACTTTAATTTTAAGAATTGTAAAAATATGTGAAAAGTGCTATAATGAATTTGCTTTGAGGTGATTTTATGAATAAAAAGGATTTGATTGTTAAAAAAGTAAAGTCTTTTTTAGAAAAATTTAACAAAAAAAATATTAAAAATACAATGAAAGATATAAAAAAGTTTTCTAAAAGTTATTTTAAAACGAATGTTTTATTTTCAACTTTTGTTTTAACTTCATTAATAAATGAATGGTTACTTAGAAGCTTAACAGTTAAAAACTTTTTTGCTGTAAAACCATTACTTGCTGATTTAGCAATTATTATCATTGTTGGTGCTTTTGGTTATTTTATAAAACCAAAACATCAATTTAAATATTTTTTTGGTTGGTCAATATTTTTTACCCTTTTATGTTTAATTAATTCAATGTATTATACAAATTATATATCATTTGCATCATTTTCTCTTTTAGAAACATCTCTTCAAATTGTCGATGTTGGAGATGCAGTAGTTGAAAATGTTATGGAGATAAAGGATTTTTGTTATTTGTGGCAACTTTTAGCGATGATTTTTGTAAATCAATCTTTAAAAAGAAGAAAATATTATGATAGAGTTGCTAAAATTGAAAAAGGAAAAATTAGAGCAACTAATACATTAATAGCAGGTATAATTATCTTTTTAATTTTCTTATCAACTTTAACTTCTGTTGATATTAGTCGTTTAAGTAAACAATGGAATAGGGAATATATTGTTATGGAATTTGGAGCATATACATACCAATTTAATGATTTAATAGCAACAGTTAAATCGGAATTAAATCCATTATTTGGTTATGATAAGAATGCTAAGGAATTTAGAACTTTTTATAGCGAAAATCAAAAAGAAAAAGAAACTAATGATTATACAGATATATTTAAAGGTAAAAATATTTTAGTAATTCATGCTGAAAGTATTCAAAATTTTGTTTTAAATACTAGTTTTAATGGTATTGATGTAGCGCCTAATTTAAAAAGACTAGCTAGTGAAGGATTATATTTTTCTAACTATTATGCACAAGAAAGTGTTGGAACTAGTAGTGATACAGAATTTACATTTAATACATCACTTCTTCCATCTAGTAGTGGTACAGTATTTATAAGTTATTATGATAGAGACTATATAACAATACCTAAAATGTTAAAACAACAAAATTATTATACATTTAGTATGCATGGTAACAATTGTACATTTTGGAATAGACAAGCTACACATAAAAGTTTTGGATATGATAAATTTTACTGTTATACTAATGATTTTACAATTGATGAAAAAATTGGTCTAGGATTATCAGATAAATCATTCTTTAGACAAGCTGTTCCTAAAATTAAAAATATCGATAATTCTTATTCTAATTGGTATGGACTTTTAATAATGCTTACAAATCATACACCTTTTACTGATATTGAAAATTATAGTGATTATGAAGTTACAATGAAATATACAAAAACAAATCCAGAAACTGGTGAGACAGAAGAAGCTGTAGCGCCTTATATGGAAGGAACTAAACTTGGAAGTTATTTTAAATCTGTTCATTATGCTGATGAAGCATTAGGTCAACTTATAAGTGAAATGGATGAAAATGGACTTCTTGATAATACAGTTATTGTTATCTATGGTGACCATGATGCTAAATTAAAAAAATCAGAATATGATTGGTTCTATAATTATGATCCAGAAACAAATACTAAAAAGGATGAGACAGATCCAACTTATCATAAAGTTGATTACTATGATTATGAATTAAATAGAAAAGTTCCATTTATTATTTGGACAAAAGATAGTAAAGGTAACAAATTATTAAATAAGGAAATTACAGAAGTTATGGGAATGTATGATGCCCAACCAACACTAGGAAATATGTTTGGATTTAGTAGTAAGTATGCACTTGGAACAGATATTTTCAGTTTAAAAGATGGTGAAGAAAATGTTGTTGTTTTCCCTGATGGTAATTGGCTTACAAATAAAATGTATTATAATCAAAGTAAAGAAGAAGGTAAAGTATTAAATACTGATGATACAATTAGTTATGATTATATTGAAAAATATACGGAAAAAGCTAATAAATATGTTAATATATCGAACTCAATTATCGTTTATGATTTAATAAAAAAAGAAAGCGAGAAGGAGGCTACAATTAATGAATAAAAAATTTAAATTTGTTTTCATTGTAATATTTATTGTATTGTTAGTTATGTTATTCTTTTGTATGAAAGATATTTACTTAACTTTAAATGCTAATAATGAAGTAAAAACATTGTCAACAATTGATAAATATGGTTATACATTAAATGAAAATGATTCTCCATATTTTAAATCACTTTTTGAAAAATTAAAAACTTGCTTAGAAAGTGATGAAGTTGATGAAGAAGAATATGCTAAATTATTAAGTGAATTATTTGTAGTTGATTTTTATTCATTAGATTATTCTTTGAGTAAAAGTGATATAGGTGGTATTCAATTTGTTTATAGTGATTACAAGTCAAGTTTTACTTCCAAAGCTAAAGATACAATCTATTCATATGTTGAAAGTAATATTTATGGGAAAAGAAATCAAGAATTACCAAACGTAAAGAAAGTTTCAGTATCTAATATTGAGCAAAAAGAATATAGTGGTAAAAAAGAAAAAGATGAAAAAGCTTATTATGTGGATTTAAAAATTGAATATGATAAAGATTTAGAATACCCAGAAGAAGTTTCATTAGTATTAATACACAAAAATGATAAATTACAAGTTGTCAAAATGAATTAAGACAACTTCTTTTTATTTACACTTATTTTGATACATGTTATAATTAATAAAGAGTAGGGAGATGGTAATCATGTATCATTTTGTCGGAATAAAAGGGTCTGGGATGAGTTCATTAGCTCAAATAATGAAAGAACTTGGTTATGATGTTCAAGGTAGTGATGTCGAAAAACACTTCTTTACTGAGGAAGGTTTAATTAATCAAGGTATCAAAGTTCTTCCTTTTGATGAAAATAATATTCATGAAAATATGAAAATTGTTAGGGGAGCAACTTTTGGTGATGATCACCCTGAAATAAAAAAAGCTTTAGAACTTAAATTGCCTATATTTACATATTCTGAGATGGTTGGAAGTTTAACTCGTAAGTTTAAAACTATTTGTGTAGCAGGTTGTCATGGTAAGACAACGACCACTTCGATGCTAGCTCATGTTTTAGGTGGTATTAAAGGAACTAACTATTTAATAGGTGATGGAACAGGTTTTTCTGCTAAAGATAATGAATTTTTTGTTTTAGAAGCTTGTGAATATAAAAGACATTTTCTTTCATATAGTCCTTATTATGCTATTATAACAAATATTGATTTAGATCATGTTGATTATTTTAAAGATATAGATGATGTTATAGATGCATATAGAGAATATGCTAATAAAGCAGAAAAAATGGTTATTGCCTGTGGTGATGATCCTTATACCCATTATTTAGATATAAATAGACCTATATTTTTCTACGGGACAGATGATGATAATGATATAATAGCCAAAAATATTGAATATAAAAAAGATGGTACAAGCTTTGAAGTATTTATTGAAGATAATTATTATGGATTCTTTGATTTACCAATATATGGTAAACCAATGTTACTTGACGCTTTGGCAGTTATAGCTGTTTGTTATTATGAAAGACTTGATGTAAAAGAAGTATCAAAAATATTTAAAACATTTAAGGGCGCAAAAAGAAGATTTAGTGAAACAATCGTTAAAGATAATGTTATAATCGATGATTATGCTCATCATCCAAATGAAGTAAAAGCAGTTATTAAATCAGCTAGACAAAAATATCCAGACAAAAAATTGATAACTATATTTCAGCCACATACTTTTACACGTACTAAGGAATTTGCTTCTGATTTAGCAAATGTTATGAATAAGGCTGATTACTCATATGTATTAGATATTCATCCAGCAAGGGAAAAACAAGAAGATTACCCTGATGTTACATCAAATCTTATTATTGATAATTTAGATCATGGTGAACATTTAAATATGGATGAAGCAAATAAATTAATTAATTATCATAATGCAGTACTTTTATTTATGAGTCCTAATGACATTTCTAAATTAGAAAATGATGTTATAGGATGTATGGAAAAAAGTATTGATTAAAAATATAAAATTTGTTAGAATTAGATTATAAATTAAATAATAATATTGACTAAAAGAAAAAAATTTCTTGAAGTCGGGGGGGGGGTACAAAACCTCTCTTTTTTTATGCAAAGGAGTAGATAAAAAATGAATAAAAAATTAATAATAGTAATAATAATAGGATTAATATTAGGTAGTGTAAGTGTATATGCCGGAACAAAATTTTATGCAAGTGATGTATCAGTAAATACTCCAACAGGGTCTAATTTAGGAAGTAATGCAACTCTTCAAGACTCACTAGATGAATTATATAGTATAGCTGATAATAATGATGAAGTAGAAAAAAGATTAAAAAGTTTAGAAACAAAAGTGTCAAATTTAGAAAATAAAAGTGTTGTAACAACGCTTTGGAGCGGAAGTGCTACAATAGGAAATACAATAACATTATCTGATAGTTATAAAAATTATAAACTACTTATTATAAATAGTAATTTAGGAATATCAATAATAAGAGATAGTTCAGAATATTTTTATTGGGGAGTTGTTGGAACAGGGGTCAATTTATCAAATACATATCAATCAATCAGTATAGATTACGGATATGCTAAAAAAAATTCTAATACTAGTTTAACAATTTTAAATAGTGGTTTTGCTTATGAAATTATTAATACATCAAGTTTTATAAATAAAAAAACAGAATCAAGTAAAGGGGCTACAATAAATACAAATGTAGGGGTATATTCGCCACGATCTATTTTTGCCATATATGGAATAAAATAAAAAAGCAATAAAATTTAGAAATAAATTGCTAAAAAATTAAAAATAGTATATAATTAATTGTAGTTATTTAAAACAAGTGCGAAAGACGGAATTTAAATATTATTTTAAAGAGAGTTCCAGTTTGGTGTGATGGAATAAATAGATTTAAATTTAGATCACTTTCAAGTGTTTTTTATGGATAAGATAAAAACGGTAACGCGTTATAGTTTTAAGGTAAGTTAACTTACGAATTAAGGTGGTACCACGTATAATCACGTCCTTATATAGGATGTGATTTTTTTATAGGAGGAAATTATGAAAAAATTTGAAGAATTAGATAAAAGAAATACACATGAAGTAGAACTTTCTATTTTAGATAGTTGGGAAAAAAATGATATATTGAATAAAACTATCGAAAATAGAAAAAATAATGATAATTGGGTTTTTTATGATGGACCTGCAACTGCAAATGGAATGCCAGGATTACATCATATGGTTGCTAAATTTTTAAAAGATTCATTTTGTAAATATCAAACTATGAAAGGACATAAAGTTCTTAGAAAAGTAGGTTGGGATACACATGGACTTCCAGTAGAAGTAAATGTTGAAAAAAAATTAGGATTTACTGGAAAATCAGATATTGAAGCTTATGGAATTGAAAAATTTAATAAACTTTGTAAAGAAACAGTTTGGGATAATGAAACAGCTTTTAAAAAATTAACAAAAGAAATGGGTCAATTTATTGATTTAGATAATAGATATATTACATATGATAATGATTACATTGAAACAGAATGGTGGATACTAAAAAAATTCTTTGATGAAGGAATGTTTTACGAAGGCGTTAAAATAATGCCATGGTGTCCTAGATGTGGCACAGGATTAGCATCACATGAAGTTGCTCAAGGATATAAAGAAATAGATGCTAATACAGTAATAGTACCTTTTAAATTAAAAGAAGAAGATGCTTACTTTCTAGTTTGGACAACAACACCATGGACATTGATTTCAAATGTTGCTTTATGCGTTAATCCAAATGAAGAATATGTAAAAGTAAACTCACAAGGTTATAATTTTATTTTAGCTTCCGCTCTTGCATCTAAGGTTTTAGGTGATGATTATGAAGTTTTAGAAACTTATGTTGGAAAAGACTTAGAATATAAAGAATACGAACAATTAATACCTAGTGATATAAAAATAAATGGTAAAGCTTTCTTTGTAACTTGTGCTGATTATGTAACTATGAGTGATGGTACAGGTATTGTTCATATTGCGCCAGCATTTGGTGAAGATGATTCTAAGGTTGGAAAAGAATATAAACTTCCATATGTTAATCCAGTAGGAGAAGATGCAAATTATACCGAGGGATTATGGAAAGGTATGAATATATTTGAAGCTGACCTAGAAGTTATTAAATGGTTAAAAGAAAATGATAAGCTATTTAAAAAACAAAAAATAAAACATGATTATCCACATTGTTGGAGATGTGATTCACCACTTGTTTATTATTCAAGACCTTCTTACTATTTAGAAGTTACTAAAATAAAAGACAAAATTATTGAAGAAAATAAAAAAGTTAATTGGTATCCAAGTTTTGTAGGTGAAAAAAGATTTGGTAATTGGTTAGAAAATATGAATGATTGGGCTATCTCTAGAAATAGATACTGGGGAACACCACTTCCACTTTGGAAATGTTCTTGTGGTCATATGACAATGATTGGTTCAAGAGATGAATTAGCTAGAAAAGCTATAGAAAAAATAGATACTAAAACAATCGATTTACATAGACCATTTGTTGATGATATTCATATAAAATGTCCAGATTGTGGTAAGATAATGGAAAGAGATAAAGCTGTAATTGACTGTTGGTTTGATTCTGGTTCAATGCCATTTAGTCAATATCACTATCCATTTGAAAATAAAGAATTATGGGAAAGCCAATATCCAGCTGATTTTATAGCTGAGGGTATTGATCAAACTCGTGGTTGGTTTTATTCTTTACTTGTTATTGGTACATTTGTAACAGGTAAATCTCCATATAAAAATGTTTTAGTAAATGAACTATTACTTGATAAATTTGGACATAAAATGCATAAAAGTAAAGGGAATGCTATAGAACCATTTACAACTATAAATAAATATGGAGCTGATACAGTTAGATGGTATTTAGCGTATGTATCTCCAACATGGACACCACTTAAATTTGATGAAGAAGGATTAAAAGAAGTTCATAGTAAATTCTTTAATCCACTTAAAAATACTTATTCATTCTTTGCTTTATATGCTAATACAGATAATATAAATATAGATGAATGTCATATAAAATATGAAGATAGAGAAGAAATAGATAAATGGTTAATTTCAAAATATAATAAACTGGTAAAAAAATGTATAACAGCTTATGATAAATATGACTTAAATGAAGTTGTAAAAAATATAACAGAATTTGTATCTGATGATTTATCAAATTGGTATATTAGACGTAATAGAAATAGATTTTGGAGTAGTGAATTAGATAACTCTAAAAAGGCTGTTTATATGACTACTTATGAAGTATTATCAGGACTATGTAAATTATGTGCACCAGTAATTCCATTTACAACTGAGGAAATATATCAAAAATTAACTGGTGAAGAATCTGTTCATTTAGCTGATTTTCCTAAGTATGATGAAATTTTAATTAATGAGCATATTGAAGAAAAAATGGATTTAGTTAGAAGTTTGATATCAATTGGTAGATATGTACGTGAAGAAAATAAAATAAAAGTTAGACAACCACTTAATGAAGTTTTAATTGATGGTAAAAATGAATCTTTAATTAATGATTTAGTTCCTCTTATAAAAGAAGAATTAAATATCAAAAAAGTTACATTTGCATCAGATTTAACAAAATATATGAATATGTCTGTTAAACCAAACTTTAAAGCAGTTGGAAAAGTATTTGGACCAAAAATAAAAGAATTTCAAACTAAATTAGAAAGTTTAAGTGAAGATGAAATAACTAAACTATATGCTGGTAATGAAATTAATATGAATATTTCAAATGAAGAAATTTCTGTTAATAAAGATATGGTTGATATTAGAATATCAGCAAAAGATGGATTTAATGTTGGAATGGAAAATAATAATTTTGTTATTTTAGATACTACTTTAACAGAAGATTTAATTTTAGAAGGTATAGCACGTGAAATGATTTCTAAAATTCAAAATATGCGTAAAGAAAAAGATTTTAATGTAGTAGATAGAATTACTTTATATTATAATGGTGATGAAAAAATTGAAAAATGTATTAAAGAATATGGTGAATATATTAAAAAAGAAACTTTATCACTAGAATTAATAAAAAAAGATAATTTAGAAGAAAAATTTGACTTAAATGGTCATGAAACATATTTAGATATAAGAAGAAATGATTAATTTCTTCTTTATTGTTTTAATAATTTATTGTATACTTATATGTGTGGTGATGATATGAAAATAAAATATGAATTAAAAAATAAAGAAAATAAAGCTAGGTATGGTATACTTCATACTAATTATGGTTCTTATGAAACACCTATGTTTATGCCTGTTGGAACACTTGCTAATGTTAAAACTTTAACGCCAGAAGAACTAAAAGAAATGAATTCAGCTGTTATTTTATCTAATACATATCATTTATGGTTAAGACCTGGTGAAGATGTTGTACTTCATGCAGGAGGTCTTCATAAATTTATGAATTATGATGGACCTATTTTAACTGATAGTGGTGGTTTTCAAGTTTTTTCTCTTGCTAAAAATAAGAAAAAAGATATAGTTGAAGAAGGTGTTCATTTTAAAAGCCATTTAGATGGTAAAAAATTATTTTTAACACCAGAACTTTCTATTCAAATTCAAAATAAACTAGATAGTGATATTGCGATGAGTTTTGATGAGTGTATTCCTTATCCAGCAAGTTATGAATATGCTAAAAAATCAACTGAAAGGACTTTAAGATGGGCTAGAAGAGGATTAGAAGCACATAATAATCCTAATCAATCATTATTTGGAATTGTTCAAGGTGGAGAATATGAAGATTTAAGAAAAATGTCAGCAAATGAAACAGTTAAAATGAATTTTGATGGATATTCTATTGGTGGTACTAGTGTTGGTGAAGATAAAGATACGATGTATAAAATGATTGACTATGCAATAGAATATCTACCAGAAGATAAACCTAGATATTTGATGGGTGTTGGAGACCCTATTGATATATTAGAGGGAATTGAACGTGGTGTTGATATGTTTGATTGTGTCTTACCAACTCGTATAGCGCGTCATGGGAATGCCTTTACTAAAACTGGTAAAATAAACATAAAAAATGCTAAATATAAGGAAGATTTCACACCTATTGAAGATGATTGTGATTGTTATACATGTAAACATTTTACAAAAGCTTATGTGAGACATTTAATTGTTTCAAATGAGAGTTTAGGTGGTAGATTGCTTTCCATTCATAATATTAGATTTTTAATAAGATTAGTTGAAAAAAGTAGATTAGCTATTAGAGAAAATAGATTTATAGAATATAAAGAAGAATTTATTGAAAAATATAAAAAATAATTCTTCTTTTTTTGACAAAAAATTAAATCTTTAAATGTTAGTATAGAAGACATTTAAGGAGGAATATATGAATTATTATTTAAATATAAAAGAAGAATTAATAAATAATGAAGTATACAAAAAAGTAAAAAATTATAGTAAAAATAAAAGTGATTTAAAAACATACTATAATGTAGGTAAAATGCTTAGTGAGGCAGGTAAACATTATGGAAAAGGAATAATAAAAGAATATTCTAAAAGATTAACTAGTGAACTTGGTAAAAAATATAATGAAACAATTTTAAAAAGAATTAGACAATTTTATGTTCTAATAAATAAAGGTGCGACAGTGTCGCACCAATTGACATGGAGTCACTATATAGAATTGTTACCACTCAAAGATATAAATAAAATAGATTATTATATAAAGATAACAGAAGAACAAAATAAATTTCAAAAATTTTTAAAAATGTCTTTGAAAAAATAAAAAAAATATGTTAAAATGTAATTCGTAACGAGTAGCTATTAAGGCGTAAGACCAGTTAATAGCTCTTTTTTTTGGAGGTTTATATGGATTTAGGAAAAGAAAAAATATCAAAATTATTATTAATGTTTTCAGTACCATGTGTAATAAGTATGCTTATTAATTCAGTATATAACATAGTGGATCAAATATTTATAGGACAAGGTGTTGGAACACTTGGAAATGCAGCTACTAATGTTATATTTCCACTAGTTATAGTATTTAATGCTTTTGCAGGTTTAATTGGTAATGGAGCATCAGCCTATTTATCATTAAAATTAGGCGAAGGAAATAAGTTAGAAGCTTCAAAAGGAGTAGGGCAAGCAATTTTACTAACAATTTTAACATCTATTTTACTAGGATTAGTATCATATATTTTCATACCAAAATTAGTATATTTATTTGGATGCACAGAAACGGTTTATAAATATGCTGTAGATTATGGAAGAATAATTTGTATAGGAGCACCATTCATGATTATTTATTCATCGCTAGCAAATATAATAAGGGCAGATGGTTCTCCAAAATACTCAATGATAATGTTAATAGTGGGAGCAGTCATTAATATAGTATTAGATCCAATTTTTATATTTATATTTAAATTAGGTGTAAAAGGTGGAGCTTATGCTACAATTATTGGACAAATAGTGTCATTTATAATAGCAATCATATATATTAAAAAATTTAAATCAGTTAAAATTACAAAAGAATCAATTAAATTAGATAAAACAGTATTCAAAACTATATCACTTGGTTTATCTTCATTTATAACACAATGTACAGTACTAGTATTATTTATCTTTATGAATAATATGATGACTAAATTAGGTATTAGTTCTAAATTTGGAGCCGATATTCCACTATCAGTATATGGTGTAATGTCAAAGGTAAATAGTTTATTTATTTCAACTGTTTTAGGTATATCTATTGGTGCTCAACCAATAATTGGTTTTAACTATGGAGCGGGAAACGAAGCAAGAGTTAAAGAAACATTAAAAAAGATACTAGTAATCAATTTTACTATTGGTTTATTATTTAATACTTTATTTTTCCTATTTCCAACAAAAATAGCAGGACTTTTTATAACCAAAACAGACCCATCATATAATCTGTTTATGGAATTTTCATCACTTATGTGTCATTCTTTTTTAGCAGTAATTGCTCTTAATGCACTTGAAATGACTGGAAGTATTTCAATTCAATCATTAGGTAAAGTAAAAAAAGCAACAGCACTTTCTTTCATAAGACAAATTATATTATTTATTCCAATCGCATTAATATTATCATTAGTATTAAATAAAGGAATATATGGTTTATTATATGCTGGATGTATTTCAGATGGTATTTGTTTTATTATAGCTTTATTTATAGTAGGTTCTGAATATAAAAAATTAGATACAAATAAAGATGATATAGAAATAGAAGAAGAAAAAATTAAGACAAATTATAAAGGAAAACACATTGTTATAACTATTTCAAGGGAGTATGCATCTGGTGGTAGATATGTAGGTAAATTACTTGCTCAAAAATTAGGTGTTAATTTTTATGATAAAGAATTAATAAGATTAGCGTCTATTGAATCAGGATTATCAAAAAAATATATAGATGAAACAGATGAAAAAACAAGAGTTGGTGAGAATGACGATAGATTATTTATTGCAGAATCAAAAATAATTAAGAAAAAAGCAAAAGAAGAATCATGTGTAATTGTTGGAAGATGTGCGGATTATATATTAAGGAATAACAAAGATACTATAAAAATATTTTTATATAGTGATAAAAAATCAAAAATTAAGAGGGCTGTTAAATATTATGGATTAAATAAAGAAACAGCAGAAAAAGAAATAGATAAAATTAATAAGATGAGAGAAAAACATTACAAATTCTATACTAATAGAAATTGGAAAGATTTTGGTAATTATGATTATATAATTAATGTTGATAAACTTGGTGTAGAAAAAACAGCTTTATTAATTAAAAATTTTATTAATGATATAAATTCTTAGAACATATAATATGTTCTTTTTTCATATATTTTTATAGGAGGCTTTTATGTTCTACAAAAATATACACACAAGGATTAAAATAGTTCTTTTAGGAATTATTGCGTTGTTTTTAATTATAATTTTTAAAGTTTTCTATATTCAGGTTATTAGTTATAAAAAACTAAATTCATTAGCGTCTAATTTATGGAATAGAAATTTGCCTGTAGAAGCAGATAGAGGAAAAATATATGATACAAATGGTAACATTTTAGCGACTAATAAAACAACAACATCATTAGTCTTAATACCTAATCAAATCAAAAATAAAGAAGATGCAGCAAAAAAATTAGCGGAAATTTTAAATGTTAGTTATGAAGATATGTACAAACATGTATCAAAAAAAGCATCTATTGAAAGAGTTCATCCAGAAGGTAGAAGATTATCTTATGAAATTGCTGATAAAATAGATGCCTTAAAATTGGATGGAGTTTATTTAGTAAAAGAATCAGAGAGATATTATCCATTTGATAAAATGTTATCTCATACAATTGGTTACACAGGAATTGACAATCAAGGTTTAAGTGGGTTAGAACTTATGTATGATAGCTACTTGACAGGTGAATATGGCGCTATTAAATATACATCGGATGCTAAGGGTAATAAATTAGAATTAGAAGAAAGTTATGAAGAACCACAAGATGGAATGAATTTAACTTTAACAGTTAATTATGAACTTCAAGCTGTTTTGGAAAGAGAATTAGATAATGCTGTTGATAAATATAATCCAGATCAAGCTCTTGGAATTGCTATGAATCCAAAAACAGGTGAGATATTAGCATTATCAGCTAGGCCTAATTTTTCACCAAGTAATTATCAAAATTATAGTGTTGAGGAAATTAATAGAAATTTACCTATATGGTCAACATATGAACCTGGTTCAACATTTAAAATTATTACACTTGCAACATCATTAGAAGAAGGATTAGTAGATTTAGATAAAGATACATTTTATGATAGTGGTGGTATAACAGTTGAAAATGCCCGTATAAAATGTTGGAAAGCAGGAGGGCATGGAGCTCAAACATATTTACAAGTAGTAGAAAACTCTTGTAATCTTCTGGTGAATACAGGAACACATTTAAATTTATAGAAAAACTTTAAACTCTATAAAATAAATTACCAAATTAATAAAAAAATTACTTGGTAATATCTTAAAAAGGTTTTAACAAAAAAAGAAGTGCTGTTGACTAATTTAAAGATTAATGTATAATAAATAACTAAAAGGAGGCTTTTATGTTATATAAAGATATTAAAAATCTACAAAATTTTTTAAAAAACAATTGTAATATAACAAATATGGATATTGATGAAAAAAATAAATTTAAGTATTTCAATGAAGAAATTGCAAAACTTGAAGATAAAATTCCTAGTATAGAAAAACTAGAAGAACTTAAGAGTATTGAGGTTGAATTAGAAACAAAGTTTGAAGAATTATATGAATTAGGTAATTATTTTGATCCAATATTTATAAAAATTAAAAAAAATATACATGAAGAAAGTGTGTTGAAAATAAGAGAAAAAAACAGAAAAAAAGTTGAGGAGGAATTGTAAATGTCAAATTTTGATTATGATAAAATAAGAGATATGGAATATGATCCAGAAAGAGGAAGATATGTTGGCAAAGATGGTAGTGAATTTAGAGTAACTCCATATGCTGATGGAACAGGATATAAATATGATTATTATGATGGTAGTACTTATGGAAATGCCCCACATAATTCTACACATGCTAAATCTGATTTGAATGAAAATTGGACTAGAGTTGACAACGACAGAGAAAATGGAACACAAGAAAAAAGTTCTGGATCAGGATGTTATTTAACAACTGCATGTATGATACATATGCAAGAAAATTTTGACGATAATTGTAATGAACTTATGACTTTAAGATGGTTTAGGGATAATTTTGTTAGTAAAGAAGATATTATTCATTATTATGAAGTAGCACCAATTGTAGTTGAAAAAATTAATGCTTCATCAGATAGCAAAAAAATTTATACTTGGATTTATGAAAATGTAATTTCTAAATGTGTTGATGCGATTAAAAGATGTGATTATGAATTTGCATATAATAGATACAAAAATAGTGTTTTAGCTTTGGAAGAACAATTTTTAAAACAAGAATTAAATAAAGATTCTGTAAAAGTATTAAAGCTAAAAAATAATAAAACGACATTATAAAACAAATATTAATGATTGTAAATTGACTTACTTAGAAAGTGTTTATACACTTTCTTTTTTTCATATTCTTTTTAACTTGATAATATAATTAAGCGGGAGGTAAATATGAAAGTAATAATGAAAGAATTAAAATTATTAATAAATAAAGAACTATATAATAAAAAAATAATTAGTTTTGAAGAATTTAAATTAATGAATGAAAAGATAATGGAGATTGAAAATGGATACAATAAGTGTTAGAAATGAAATGCTTAGAGGTAAGACTATATATGACATGGAATTAAATGTAGGTTATTACGCAAGAGTATCAACTGATAAAGATGATCAATTAAATAGTTTAGAAAATCAATCTAATTATTTTAAAGATATGATAAGTGAGAATAAAAAGTGGAATTTAGTTGGAGAGTATATTGATGAAGGTATAAGTGGTACTAGTGTTAAAAATAGAGAAAATTTTTTAAGAATGATAGAAGACTCAAAAAAAGGTAAACTTGATTTAATTGTTACAAAAGAAATATCAAGGTTTTCAAGAAACGTAATTGATAGTATAAAGTATACGGAAGAATTACTTAAAAATGGTACAGTTGTATATTTTATAAGTGATAATATAAATACAATATATCCTGATAGCGAGTTTAGATTAACTTTAATGTCAAGTTTAGCTCAAGATGAAGTTAGAAAACTATCAGAAAGAGTAAAATTTGGAATTCAAAGAATGATTAAAGATGGAAAATTAATTGGTGGTTCTTTAACAGGTTATTATAGAAAAGATGGAAGAATGATTATTAATGAAGAAGAAAAACCTATAATTGAAATATTGTTTAATTTATATGTGACTGGTAGATATTCTTTTGAACGTATATCTGAAATACTATATAAAAAAGGATATAAAAATAAAAAAGGAGAACCTTATTCAGGAACCACTTTAAAAAAGTTTTTAATAAATCCTAGATATAAAGGATATTATACTGCAAATATGTCTAGAGTAGAAAGTTACAAAAATCATAAAAAAGTAAATTTACCATCATCAGAACATGTGATTTACAAAACTGATTTAATTGAACCTATTGTATCAGAAGAACTCTGGGATAAAGCAAATGAAATATATAATAAAAAACGCAAAAGTAAATGTATAAATGTTATTACAAATCAAGATGTTATTGAAAATAATAAATATACTAATAAAATATTCTGCATGGATCATGGCGAACCATTTATAAGAAATGGTGGTAGTAATAGAAGAAATAATCCAACTTGGACATGTAGAGAGTATAAAAAGAATGGAGTAACTAAATGTAATTCTCCAATTATAAGAGAAAAAGAATTAGATAAATTTATTGTAAATATTTTATATAAATATATAGATAAATATTTAATTTTAAATATTTATGAATTAGTAGATGATTATGAAAGTATATTATATAAATGTAATAATATAAATAAAATAAAGAAAGAAGAAGAACTTAATAAATATATAATGAATAAAGATAAATTAATTGATTTAAATTTAAATGGAATTATATCAAAAGAAGAACTTGAAAGAAGATTAATAAAAAATGAAAAAGGAATAGAAAAGATAAATAATGAAATAAAAGAATATAAAACAATTAATAGTTATGATCAAATTTTAAAACAAATAAAAAATGAAATTAATAATTATTTAAAAATAGAAGATAAATTGAATATATATGTAAATCTATTAATTGATAAAATTGAAGTTATTAAAGGCAGTACTAGACATAAAATGAATTTTATAATTTATTTTAAAGACGGAAGCAAAAAATGTGAGTATTTTGAAAATTAAATATAATGTCGAATTATTTTTTTTAGAAGTAAAATCGAATATCAGCAATCCAGGGTTTGTAACATTAGGACAAAAAATAGGAAAAGAAAAATTATTTGAATATATTAAAAAATTTGGATTTGGAGAAAAAACAGGTGTTGATTTAAATGGTGAGGCAAGTGGTATTTTATTTAGTTTAGACAAAGTTGGACCAGTAGAACTTGCTACAACATCATTTGGACAGGGAGTTAGTGTTACACCAATACAACAAATAACAGCTGTAAGTGCAGCAATTAATGGTGGTTATTTATTAAAACCATATATTGTAAAAAGTATTAATGAACCGGAAACTAATACAGTTATAAAACAAAATAAAAAACAAATTGTTAGAAAGGTAATTAGTAAAGAAACTAGTAAAAAAGTCAGATATGCTCTTGAAAGTGTTGTAACAAATGGTACTGGTAGAAATGCTTTTATTGATGGATATAGAGTAGGTGGTAAAACTGGTACAGCCCAAAAAGTAAAAGATGGAAAATATATGATTGGAAATTATATAGTGTCTTTTATGGGATTTATGCCTGCTAATGATCCAGAAATTGTTGTATATGTTGCAGTTGATAATGCTAAGGGAATAACGCAATATGGTGGTACTATTGCAGCTCCTATTGTAAAAAATATTTTAACTGATGCAATAGATATTTTAAATATAAAAAAACCAACTGGTTCTAGTGAAAAAAATTATAATTATAATGAAAAAAAATATGTAACTGTTCCATCTGTTATGGGAGATAGCTTAGATGATGCCATGGATAAATTAGAAAACTTCAAAGTAGAATATTCTGGAACAGGTAATAAAGTTATTTATCAAAGCCCTAAAAAAAATTCAAGAGTTTTCGAAGGAGAGACAGTAAAACTTATGTTAGGAGATTGATTATGTATATAATAGTTAAATTAGCAGTTTCTTTACTTTCAGGCTTTTTATTATCAATTTTAATTGGAAGTATAATGATTCCTATTTTTAGTAAATTTAAAATGAACCAGAATTTGAGTATTTATTTAGAAGAAGCTCATAGACAAAAAAAATCAACTCCAACTATGGGAGGACTTATATTTGGTACATCTACTTTAATTACTTTATTAGTTTTATTTCTAATTGGAAAAATAACTATTTCATATAATTTATTGATAGTTTTATTCACCTTTATTAGTTATACTTTAATAGGCTTTATGGATGACTATTTAATTATAAAAAAACATAATAATAAAGGTTTAACAAGTAATCAAAAACTTCTTTTACAAGTAGTAGTTGCAATAATAATATTTTATCTATTTTTATTAGCTAATAATGAACCATTACTTTGGATTCATAGTTTAGGTATTAAATGGAATATAGGTTGGTTATATGGGCTTTTTATTTTATTTGTTTTAGTTGCAAGTAGTAATGCAGTTAATCTAACAGATGGACTTGATGGTCTTGCTGGAGGTCTTAGCTTTATTGCCTTTTTAACATTTGGACTTTTAGCACTATTTACAGGCTGGTTAGAAGGATATATTGAAATAGCTTTATTTTGCTTTATTTTGTCGGGTTCTATTTTAGGCTTTTTATATTTTAATGTTAATCCAGCTAAAGTATTTATGGGTGATACGGGTTCTTTATCATTAGGAGCAACACTTGGTATTTTAGCTATTTTAACTAGACATGAATTACTTTTAATTTTAATTGGAATTGTTTTTGTTATTGAAACAATGTCATGTATTATTCAAATAATTTATTATAAATTAACTAAAAAAAGATTTTTTTTAATGACTCCTATTCATCATTCTTTTGAAAAAAAAGGTTGGAATGAAAGAGATATAGTTAAACTTTTTTGGACGATTGGAATAATAGCATCAATGATATCAATTATATATGGTATTGTTTTATAAAAGTAGGTGATATTTTTGAAAAAAATTGATTTATTATTATTAAATTCTGTTTTAGCATTATCAATATTTGGTATTGTTATGATATATTCAGCATCTTACGTATGGGCTGAATATAAATACAATAATCCTTTTAAATTTATGACTCATCAATTGATTTTCTTTATTATTGGAGTTTTCTTAATGATCTTTGTAAGTAAAATTGACTATAAAAAATATTTTCTAAAAGCTAATCATTTACTTATAGGTATTATTGTCTTACTTATATTAGTTATTATTCCAGGAATAGGTTCTGTTAGAAATGGTAGTCGTAGTTGGTTTGGAATAGGTCCTTTTGGGATTCAACCAAGTGAAGCAGCCAAATTGATTTTAATAATTTTTACTGCTAAATATTTGACTAAAAATGAAAGAAATCTAAAAGATATAAAAAAAGGTGTTATTCCGATACTTGGAGTTACTTTATTTATATTTGGTCTTATTATGTTACAACCAGATTTTGGAACAGGCGTTATTATCGTTATGAGTATTATTGGAATGCTTTATGTTGCAGGGGTCAATATGAAATTTTTCTTCAGTCTTGGTATTTTAGGTGTTATAGGGGTTGTTATTTTAATTTTAATTGCGCCATATAGACTAGAGAGAATCTTATCCTTTATTAATCCTTGGAGTGATCCTTTAGGAAGTGGATTTCAGATTATTCAAAGTCTATATGCTATAGGTCCAGGAGGACTTTTTGGATATGGATTTTTAAATTCTAGACAAAAGCATTTTTATCTTCCAGAACCACAAACAGATTTTATTTTTTCAATTATTAGTGAAGAATTTGGGTTTATGGCTGTCTTAATTGTTGTTTTCCTTTTTTTATTAATAATTATTAGAGGATTTAAAATTTCTAGGAAAGCTAGTGATCCTTTTTCAAAATATTTAGCGTTTGGTATAACTTTTGAACTTGCTTTTCAATGTATTTTAAATTTAATGGTTGTTGTAGGATTAATACCAGTTACGGGTGTTACATTACCTTTTTTAAGCTATGGAGGATCTAGTCTTCTTATAACATTATTTGGAATGGGTATTATACTAAATATAAGTAGATATCAAAAATAAATATATAAAAAAATACCAGCTAAGTGGTATTTTTATTGTCTCCAATAAGGTGTACTACAATCAATAATATTAGTTTCCTTTTTTAATGGACTTAAAATTGTTATATAATTACTTTTAACTTCTTTATTATCATATTTAAGAATACTATAATTTTTAAGAATAAAAAAATCATTTCTTTTTTTCTTAATACTAAAATTAACAATAGTTTTAGTATTTGGCTTAATTTCGTCTATATGTATAGCTAAGGATTGATTACTATAATCATAAATAGCTTTATTTTCATTTATTTTAATACTATCTTCTACTAAGACAACTAAATTGTTAATATTTTCTTTTAAAATAGCATTCTTGTAAGTTTTATTTGTATTATTTTCAATTATTATTTTATAGGTTAGATATCCATGTGTCCATTTCATCTTATTAGCTTCTTTAATCAATTTAATTTCATCAACTAAATTAACAATATTAGTATTAGAGGTAAGCAAAATAGTTTTATTCTTATAAATTCCCGATGCATAAATAATGTTTGTTAATTCATTCATATTATTCTTTTTTATTTACCTCAAAAGTAATTGTAGATGACGTATAAGGATTTAAATCTTTTAATTTAATAGTTAAAGTATTAGAATCTTCATCATATGAATATTCATTACTAGTAGCTTTAATTCCATCTATTAAAATACTACCATCTATAAAAGTAATTAAATTATTATTTAATTGATCAGTAAGAATTGGACTTTGATAAATTTCATTTGTTTCATTATTTAATACAATTTTATATGTTAATGTTCCATTTATCCAAACTTCTTTGTCAGCACTTTTAGTAATCGAAATTCCTTTTAACATTGTAACAACTGATACTGGTGAAACAATTGAAGTTGGTATATTTTTATAATTTCCTGTCACACTAACTATGTTTTTTAATTCTACTTCCATAAATACCTCCTTTTATATTTTATGAATAAGTTTACTCAATGTTAACTTTAAAAAAGTTTGAAATTGTGTTATGATTAAGTCAGGTGATTTGATGAATAAGGTTGTTTTAATAACTGGAGCTAGAACAGGAATTGGTAGGGCATGCGCTATTAAATTTGCTAAAATGGGATATGATATTATTTTAAATTATCATACAAGTGATGTATTAGAATTAAAAAAAGAATTAGAAACTTATAAAGTTAAAGTTTTAGATATAAAATGTGACTTAAAAAATGAAGAAGAAATAAAAAATATGGTTAATCATGGAATTACAGAATTTAATCATATTGATGTTTTAATTAATAATGCAGCGGTTGAATATAATAGTGATTTTTTTGATAAAGATAAAGCTAAATTTATGGAGACATTAGAGGTTAATTTAGTAGCTCCATTTTTAATTTCAAAATATGTATCAAAATATATGATAAAAAATAAATATGGAAAAATAGTTAATATATCAAGTAATAATGCAATAAATAAAAATGATCCAACAACATTAGAATATGATGCTTCTAAAGCTGGACTAATTTCTTTAACACATAATCTAGCATTAGAACTTAAGCCTTTTGTCAATGTTAATGCTGTAGCGCCTGGTTGGGTTATGACAGAAAAAGTAAAAAAAATAAACGATTCATTAGATGGAATGCTTGAAAAAGAAGAAAAGAAAAAAATATTATTAAATAAAATAGCTGATCCTAGTGATATTGCTAATGTAGTTTATTTTTTAAGTAGTGATGAAGCAAATTATATTAATAATCAAGTTATTATAGTAGATGGTGGTGTAATATGAGTATAAAAGAAGCGGAAGAACATTTAAGTAATTTGTATAAAGAAATAGATTTAGTTGAAGAAAAAAATAGCTTAAAAGTTTTAAATGCATTTAAGAATAATAATTTATCAGAAATACATTTTAATTCAACAACAGGTTATGGATATGATGACATTGGAAGAGATATAATTGAAAAAATATATGCTGATATATTTAAAGCAGATGATGCTTTGGTTAGAAGTCAATTTATATCAGGCTCTCATGCTTTAACAGTTTGTTTATTTTCTCTTTTAAGACCAGGTGATACTTTACTTTCTATAACAGGAACTCCTTATGATACACTTCATGAAGTTATTGGAATTAAAGAAAATAACAGCTCTTTAAAATCATTTGGTGTTAAATATGAAGAAATAGATTTAATTGATAATGAATTTGATTATAAAAAAATAGAAGAGACGTTAAAATCAAAAAAAATTAAAGTTATTGAAATACAAAGATCAAGAGGGTATTCAACTAGAAAGAGTATAGATATAGATAATTTATCTAAGGTTGTAAAATTTATTAAAGAAATTGATAAAGATGTTATTATAATGGTTGATAATTGTTATTGTGAATTTGTTAGTAATAAAGAGCCTATTGAAGTTGGTGCTGATATAGCAGTTGGTTCTTTAATTAAAAATTTAGGAGCTGGTATTGTTCCTAATGGAGCTTATATTGTAGGTAGAAAAGATTTAGTTTATTTAGCTAGTGAAAGGTTAAATTTACCAGGGGAAGCTAAAGAAGTTGGACCATCACTTGGTATGAATAGATATATATTACAAGGTCTATTTATGGCACCTAGTGTAGTTGCATCTTCTTTAAAAACCGCTATTTTAACAAGTTATTTACTTGAAAAATTAAACTATGATGTAGATCCTAAATATAATGATAAAAGAGCTGATATTGTTCAAAGTATTATTTTTAGAAATAAAAAAGATTTAATTAATTATGTTCAAGGAATTCAGTTAGGTTCTCCAGTTGACTCAAATGCTTTACCAGAAGCATATGATATGCCAGGATATGATGATCAAGTTATTATGGCGGCTGGTGCCTTTGTTCAAGGATCATCTATTGAACTTTCTTGCGATGGACCTATTAGAGAACCATTTATTGCTTATCAACAAGGTGGACTTACTTATCAGTATGGTAAACTTGGTGTTATAAGTGCAATCAAAAGATTAACAGGTGATGATATTGAATAATTCTTTTCTAAAAAAAATAGTTAATGATATTTATTTGACTGCAGAGGAAGAAGAAATTTTAAAAAAATATAATATTGATTATTTAAATTGTAAAAATGTTAGTGATCTAATATTTAAAATTGAATATTATCTAAATAATAATAATGAATTAAATGATTTAGAATTATTAGAGGAAAGACTTTCCGAATATAATTATTATAATAATACTAATAAGTAGTACTTGAAAAAAGATAATTAATTTGTTAGAATAAGTATGTAAAACAAAATAATAACATTGACTGAGAGATAAAAAAATTTCAAAGTCGGGGGGGGGGTATAAAACCCTCTTTTTTTTGTGTAAAGGAGTAGATAAAAATGAATAAAAAGATAATACTAGGAATAA
>CAKPGR010000010.1 GCA_934155005.1 uncultured Bacilli bacterium
TTTGTTATATCTATTCCACCTACTGGAAAATCATTATTTTCATAATTTTTTGTTACATATTCTTTTGATGCATCTATCAGATTTGCGACACTATTTCTATATGATGCCACTCTTGATTTCTCTATATTATTTATTACTACTGGTGTTGTTATTAATCCTATTATACTTATTACTACTATTACTGCCAGTAACTCTATTAAAGTAAAGCCTTTTTTCATACCTCACCTACTTTATTAATTCATAATTATATCCTTTATCTTCTATTTTAGTAACTTTGATTTTATATGTTAAATTTGAAACTTCTTCATTAGTTGAAGGATCTTTTAAATTTGATTTAATATATTTAGCTTTAATTAAACTACTAACACTAATTTCACAAGAACCATTATTTTCTTTCAATTCTGGGTATAAATCAATATTTTTTTGAACATATGCTTCAGTAGCTAAAAAAAGGTTATTTTTAAATGCTTCATATTTATTATCACTTGTTTTCTTCATCATCCCTGATACATTAGGAAATACAACTAATAATATTAAACCTAAAAAAGCCATTACGATTAGCATTTCCATAAGGGTAAATCCTTTATTTTTCATACTATTTAACTCTGGCTTTTCTATTTTGATTTATAATAGCTGCTTCTAAGGAATCCTTAGCTAATTTACTTGCTTTAACCTCAGAACTCATACTAGCGTATAATTCAATTTGTTCTAATTCTGGAAGTGTAAGTAATCCCTTATTAAATTGTTCTACTGCTTTTGTAACAATATATTCATCACATTTAATATTAGCTTCCCTATTGTCATAGCGATAATTCATTGCTTTATTTATTTGTAAATTTTGATCCATTATTCAAACCCCTTTTCCATTAAAGCCTTTGTTATTAATGAAGCATCATTTTTAAAATAAGCCTCAAACAAAATGTCATCTCCAACCATTAAAGAAATCATATTTGTTGATATAACTTCTGGTTCTAAATCAGATATATCACTTTCATTACCAACTAAATTGTTTGTTAAAATTTCAGTATAACCAGCATTTAAAGCTTTATATCTATCGTTTAAATTAAACCCTGTCATTTCTCCATTATTAGTTATAATATTTAACAATTCATACATTAAAACATGTTTCATATCATAACCTTCATTTATTTTATCAACATTAAATTCTAGAGTATTTGTCAAATGATTATATTTTGAAACTCTTTTATTAATAAATTTGCTTGACTTAATAATTTTTAAAGTTTTTAAATTATTACATAGATTAGTTAAGTCAATAGTTGGATATTTTTGATTAAAAATATGTACTAAACTATATATATTATCACGTAATTCATCGTTCAAATTAACATTACTATCTAATGCCACTTTAACATCTTCTAGACTCATATTATCACCTATAATAATTTTAACATAAAAAAAAAGTTTTTGATACACTTTTTTTAAGTAATTACATTTTTTTATTTTCATTCATTATTTTCTCTTGATTTTTTAACATTAAGTCAATTTTATCATGTAACTCTTCAATAATTAATTCCGTTTTAACATCCGTATAATAATCATTTTGATTTCTTAAACTATCTTTTTTAGCTTGTCTATTTTGACTCATCATAATTATTGGTGCTTGAATAGCTGCTAAACAAGATAAAAGTAAATTAAGTAATATAAATGGATATTCATCAATCGCATCTTTTAAAATAACTGTATTAAGAACTATCCAAAAAACTAAAAATCCTGTAAATCCCATTATAAAACTCCAAGAACCTGCTATCTCAGATAATTTATCAGCAACTTTATCACCAAATTTAAGTGTTTCTTGTTCTTCTTTTTCTACATCAACAGCTATTGGTCTATCAACAAGCATATCTAATAATTCAGCCTCTTCTTTTTTAGAAATAGTTTGTTTTAATAGCTTATTTACAATTTCCTTTTTTGTTTGTTTCATATATTATCACCTTAAAAATTATAGCACCAAATTACCAAACATGTAAATAACTAGACAAAACTAAAAAAAAAAGATATAATTATGTAGTTGATTATTTAATACTTAAAAAAGAAAGGAGATTAAAATGAAATTTTTTGAAGGCGAAGATACGAAAATATTCGCACTTGGTGGCCTTGGAGAAGTTGGGAAAAACATGTATTGCGTAATGCACGGAAATGAAATAATTATTACAGATGTTGGTATTACATTCCCCGGTGATGAATTAATGGGAATTGATTATGTTATTCCTGACTTTACTTTTTTAAAGAAAAACGAATCAAAAATTAAAGCACTTTTTATAACACACGGACATGAGGATCATATAGGAGGAATTCCTTTTTTACTTCAAACAGTTAATATTCCTTATATATATGCTCCAAATCAAGCAGTTGGGTTAATTAGAAAAAAACTTGAAGAAAGAAATATTCAATATAAAAACTTAATTGTTTATGATGAAAAAACCAAAGTTAAATTTAAAAACATTGAAGTAGAATTTTTTAGAACTACTCACTCTATTCCAGATTCACATGGTATATATATTAAAACACCAAATGGAACTATTGTAACAACAGGAGATTTTAAATTTGATTTAACTCCTATTGGACCTATGGCTAATATTCATAAAATGGCTGCAATCGGAGAGCATGGAGTTACTTTACTTTTAAGTGATAGTACTAATGCTTTAAATCCTGGATTTAGTATAAGTGAATCAAGAGTAGATGATGCTTTGTATGAAATTTTAAAAAGGGAAAAAAGCCGTGTTATAATTGCTACATTTGCATCAAATATCTATAGATTAAAACATATTGTTGATAATTGTAAAAAAACAGGTAGAAAAATAACAACATTTGGTAGAAGTATGGAAAACAATCTTGAAATTTCTATTGAAGGTGGATATATAACTAATAAAGATATATTTGTAACTGCTGAGGAAGCAAATAAATTACCACCTGAACAAGTTTGCTTACTATGTACAGGTTCACAAGGAGAACCACTTGCTGCTTTATCTAGAATTGCTAATGGAACGCATAGACAAATCACGTTATTACCAGATGACGTTGTTGTCTTCTCATCATCTGCTATTCCTGGAAATGCTGTTAGTATTTCTCGTACAATTAATAGATTATGTTTAAAAGGTGTTAAAGTATACACTAATACATCACTAAGTGATATACATACATCAGGGCATGCCAATGAGGAAGAATTAAAATTAATGATTAGATTGATAAAACCAAAATACGTAATGCCATTCCATGGTGAATACAGAATGTTGAAAA
Source organism: uncultured Bacilli bacterium (assembly GCA_934155005.1). GTDB lineage: Bacteria > Bacillota_I > Bacilli_A > RF39 > UBA660 > CAJOJO01. Next base: position 3,259 of record CAKPGR010000010.1, read on the forward strand.
GACATGCTGACATTGCTAGATTATGTGGTATTCCAAAAGAAAATACTTTTGTTCTTGGAAACGGTGATGTTTTATCAATGTATAAAGGAAAAATTAAAAGAGCTGGTAGTGTTATAGCTGGAGACGTTTATGTCGATGGAAATCGTATAGGCAATACTGGTTCTATCGTTATGAAAGATAGAAAAATCATGGCTAATGATGGAATAATTATTGTAATTGCTAATATCAATATGAAGAAATCAGAATTACTTGGTAAAGTTAATATAACAACAAGAGGATTTGTTCAAGTTAATGAAAATGAAGAATTATTAAAAGAATTAGAAAATATAAGCAAAAAAGCTATTTTAAGCAAATTAAATAATCAAGCAAATTACAATGATATTAAAAATGAAATTATTAATATTTTATCAAATTATGCTTATGAAAAAACAGGAAGAAAACCTATTATTCTTCCTGTCATAATGGATATTAAGAAATAATCTTAATATCTTTTTTATTTTATATGAATTAAATCTTCATATACTTCTTCTAACACTTTACCACAATTTTTTTGAGATTTATATTCTTGACTATTTAATTGATAGTTACCCTTAGATTCTATTTCTTTAATTCTTTTAGAAACTAAATTAACTAACAAATATTTAGAACCAACTTTATTAAGTAGTTTATCGATTGATGGATATATCATTTTATCACTCTCCTATTTAGATAATATAATATATATTTTTTTTATTCAAGTTTTTTGACAAAACTTTACACTATATTATATCAATAATAATATCTTTTTTACTAACAGGATTATCTACTACCCCAAAACATTTAACTATATCATCTATTTTAAATTCTTTACTACCATAATATAATTTAAGTAACTCTTCGTTTTCAAAAACTAAATCTCCTACTTTTTTATTTAATATAACGCCAACTCCATAATCAATTTTATCTTCTTTATTTAGTCTTCCAGCTCCAAGTTTTCTAAGCTCTTCACCTAATTTTTCTGTATCTATTTTTTTTATAAATCCTTCCTTAGAACTCTTTATAGAAACAACTTTTTTCGAAATATCTATATCATCTATATTACCTGATTGATATTTAACAAATTCCTTAAATTTATTTAAAGCATCTCCATTTTTTATTTTTTCATTTACTAATTCTTCTGCCTCTTCTTTTGTTATATCTTGCTTTAATTTTAACGCTATATAACATAAAGTATTAATTAAATCTTTTAAATCTTTTTCTCTTTTTCCTTTTAAAAATTCAATACTTTCTAAAACTTCAAGTCCATTACCAATATTTTTTCCTAATGGTTCATTCATATCTGTCAAAACACAAACAACCTTCTTATTATAATGATTTCCTATTTCTTTCATATATTTAGCAAGTAATCTAGCGTCTTCTTCATTTTTCATTAAAGCTCCATTACCTACTTTTAAATCAATAATAATATTAGATGCACCACTTGCTAGTTTTTTACTCATAATACTAGACGCTATTAAAGGAATTGATTCTGTTGTTCCTGTTACATCTCTAAGTGCATATAATTTTTTATCAGCTGGAACAATATTACCCGATTGACTAATAACAGACATACCTATTTTATTAACTTCATCAGTAAATTCTTCTCTTGTAAGTTCCGTTTTAAAGCCTTTAATAGATTCTAATTTATCAATAGTTCCACCAGTATGACCAAGTCCTCTACCACTCATTTTAGCTATTTTAATATCTAATGAGGCTAGAATAGGCGCTAAAATAAGAGTTGTTTTATCTCCAACGCCACCTGTTGAATGTTTATCAACTATAAATCCTTTAATATCTTTTAAATCGATTACCTCACCACTTTTTAGCATAACATCTGTTAAATTTATTGTTTCTTCTAATGTCATACCATTTAACACAATGGCCATTAATAAAGATGACATTTGATAATCTTTAATATCTCCACTTAAATAATTATTAATAGCATAATTTATTTCTTCTTTTGTTAATTCTTCTTTATTTTTTTTCTTTACTATAATATCTATTATATTCATAATAATCACCTAATTTTAATTCTTTCTGTATTTTTTTCTATACTTATTCTTTGAACAATGGCAAGTGAACAAACAAGAGACAAAGTATAAGAACCACCATACGATAAAAATGGTAATGGAACACCAGTTAAAGGCATTGAACCAAATAAACCACCTAAATTAACTATGATATGTACAGCTATATATGTTCCTATTCCTAAGCATATATATTTACCTCTAATAGTCGAAGTATGACTTGCTAAATTGAAAATTCGATATAAAACTATTAAATAAAGTAAAAAAATTATTGAACAAATTATAAAACCATACTCCTCTGCTATTATAGCAAATACACTATCTGTATGTGATTCTGGTAAATATGAAACTTGTTTTGAATTTCCTATTCCAACTCCAAGTAATCCACCAGAATTAATAGCTATAAAACCATTACATATTTGATATCCACCTTCTTCATAATTAGAACAAGGGTCTTTAAAATCAAGTCTACTAAGTTGTTCTTCTGTTAATAATCCACCTTTTAGTAAAGCAATAAGTAACCCTATTACCATAGCAATTAAAGCTAAAATAATAATATTCATTTTTTCTTTTCTTTGAATAGGACTACCTAGAAACAAAACCCCAAAAATTATAAGTAAAATAATACAAGTTCCTAAATCTTTTTCTAAGTAAATTAAAGCTGGAAATAATATTCCAATTAGAATTATTATTCCTATAAATTTAAAGTGATCTGCTCTTGTATATTTGACATTATTTCTTAGCTTTGAACAAAATTTTTCAATAGCTAATGAAACGGCACATATCATTATTGGTTTAGCTATTTCACTAGGTTGAAATTTAAACCCCATTATATTAATCCAGTTAACTGATCCTAAATATGATTTTCCAAATAAGTATAAATATAATAGTAAGATAAGTGCTCCTATGTACAAAATAGGAATCCATTTATAATATTTTTTAGTTGGAATTTTAATTATTATAACAGCACCAACAAGTCCTAATAATAAACTAAATAATTGTTTATAAAAATAAGAATATAATCCATGTCCATATTTAATAACAACAGCTTGTGTTGAAGCATTAACAATATTTAATAGTCCAAAAACAAATAATATTACTGTTACTATTAAAAGAGGCATATCCATATTTGACAATGTTCTTTTTATTTTTTTCATATCGCACCTACTATCATAATAATTATACCATGGATAGTATTAAACTTAAAGATTTCAAAATTAAATTTTATATTTTTATAGTTTAAAATTTAATTTATTTAAAATTACATTAACAAAAATTTTTGAAAAAAAAGATATCATTTCAATATTTTCTAGTCAAATATATTAACGGATTTTATTTATTTTAATAAAATATATTAGACCTAGATAGGAGGGGACATTTATGTATTATTATGGTGGATATCAAGGTTATGGAAACGCTTGTTGCCAAGGTACTGGATATGGTAACTATGGGGGTACTGGATATGGAGCTGCTATTATATTAGTATTATTCATCTTACTTGTTATAATTATTGGAGCTGGAGCTTGGAATCGTAATAATTAATACCTTTTATTCATAAAGTGTCTTTATAAAGACACTTTTTATTGTTAAATTTAATATTTTATGATAGAATAATGGTGTTTAAAGGGGGAATTTTTATGTTTGAAAAACTAAAAATTTTAGATGATAGCAATAAAATTTTAAGACAAACAAGTAAAGATGTAACTTTTCCACTTGATCAAGATACTAAAGAAACTATTGATAAAATTATTAAACACTTAACATATAGTCAAATCGAAGAATATGAAAAAAAATATGATTTAAGACCTGGAATGGGACTAGCTTTTGTTCAACTTGGAATCTTAAAAAGAATTATCGTCATAGTTGATGAGTATGAAGAAGGAAAATTCGATAATTACGTAGTCATAAATCCTGTTATCATAAGTAATTCAAAAGAAATAATTGCAGCTGATGCTGGAGAAGGATGTTTAAGTGTCAATAGAGAAATAGATGGGCATGTTCCACGATTTGCAAGAGTAACCGTTGAAGGATATGATGTAGATGGAAATAAAATCAGAATTAGGGCTCGTGAAGAATTATCTATTGCCTTTCAACACGAAATAGATCATTTAAATGGTATTTTATTTTATGATCATATAAATAAAAATAAACCATTTTTCAGTGAAGATGAAATTAGATTAATCTAGGAGGAACTATGAAAAAAACAATTATTAAAGTTTGTTTGTTAGTTTTAATTGCTTGTATTGTTTCAATTGCTATTTATTATAGTTTTATCTAAAAAATATAGTTAACAATGAATCAATTATCATTAATACTATAAAAAGCCATGATATAAATCGTGGTATTTTTTTTATTATTTTATCAGTTAGTGGTACTAGATGAACTATCACTAATGATAAAAGTCCCCATATTATACCAATCTCAAGTGATATATAATTACCAAGATTAAATTTGAAATCTTTATATGTCCAAAATATAATACCAAATATTTTTTCAATTAGATTACCAGCTATATATTCTAATATATTAAGTATTAAAAAATTAACAATAAAGTAAAAAATATTTCTATAAATTTTATTATCTATTTTTTTATCTATCATTTTAGAAAAAAAGATAACAATAACAGCACCAAATCCGTATACAGGTGTCCATGGGCAAAATAAAATACCACTTTCTCCCTTAAAAAAAAGATAAACGATTGATTCCATTATATGACCAAATATAGAATAAAAAAAGAAATAATTAATATAATACATAAACTTCACCATTATTATAATTAACAAAAATAATAATGTTATTCTACATTATTATCTCAACAATATCACCTTGTTTTAAAAAGTGAGCATTAGCATCATCAGTATCTAAATGAAGTTCTAGATATGAATTATCAGCTACTTTTAAATTGACATTACTGATAATACCTCCCTTTTCACCATTTATTAATACATCAACTTTATTCTTATTTTCTAAATGATAAAACTTTACTTGATCTGGTGTTATATGAATATGTCTATCAGCAATTATTAGGCCTTCTTCTAACTTTAAAATACCATTTGGTCCTTTAATTATTATAGGACATGAATTTTTAATATCACCTGATGTTCTTATTGGTGGATCTACTCCTAAAAAATAAGCATCTGTTTTTGAAATTTCAACCTGTGTATATTCTCTTACAGGTCCTATAATTCGAACATGCTTTATTTCATTCTTATTAGTTATAAGATCTACAAAAAAATCTGATACAAACTGACCGGGTTGATTTAATTTTTTTATTTCTTTAAGTTCTTTATTTCCAAATAGAATTTTTAAATGTTCTTTTTTTAAATGAACATGTCTATTAGAAACACCTACTTGTATTTTCATTTTGCATCTCCTATTCTCTTATTATAATAACATATTTTAATACTATTTGGTATATTTTATTTTTTAAATAATATATTTTACCGAAAGGATGATGTTATGAATAATAATTATTTTGATAAAAATGTTTTTCCAGGGCAACAAATATATTCAAATAATAATATGCCAACTACAACTAATACCCCTCCTGGAAATATTAGTTATGAAAGTATGAATTTTGAGCAATCTTATATTGAAAATATTTTAAGATTAAATAAGGGAAAACAAGTTACAGTACATATGACTTTTCCAGATAGTGAACAATTTAGAGATCGTGAATTCAAAGGAATTATTGAACAATCTGGAAGGGATCATATTATATTAAGTGACCCTACTAATGGTAAATGGTACTTACTTCTTATGATTTATGTTGATTTTTTAACTTTTGATGAAAAAATAAGTTATATAAATTTCTAAATTTTATAGCATTATTTGTCATATTTTGTTATAATTGTTGTAGGTGATTGTTATGAGCTTTTTTGTATGTTTATTATTAGTTATTATTATTTTATGTTTATTAGGAATATGGTTTGTAAGTATTTATAATCATTATCAAAACTATATTATTAGAATTAATGAAGCTGAATCATTCATAGATACAACACTTAGAAAAAGATTTGATTTATTAAATAAATCAATTGAAATTATTAAGGCTGTAACTAAAACAAAAAAAGATGTATTAAAAGATATAACTGATTTAAAAAGTGTAAAATTAAGTAATTTTGAATTAGATAGAAAATTATATGAATCTATTAATGAATTTAATGGTTATAAAGAATCTAATGAAGAATTAAAAAATAACGAAGCATTCTTAAAAGTAGATTTAGGACTTGTTGAATCTGAATCTGAAATTGTAGCAGCTAGAAAATATTATAATGATATTATTACAGATTATAATAAATTAGTTAGAAATTTCCCGTCTTCCTTAGTTGGCGCAATTTGTGGTTATAAAACAAAAACTTACTTTGATGGTAAAAATATGGAAGATGATGATATTCAAGATTTTAAATTATAATACTAACTTAGGTTAGTATTTTTTATACAAAAAATCTAGTCTTTAACTAGATTATTTTATTCTTTTCCACATATATACAGTTAAATATGGTGGCATATTTGATTCAGTACTTGTGTTATAAATTATTTTCTCAGCTGCTACTGGATATTCATTAAATGAAGTAACTGCTGTTCCATAAAAATCTCTATCCTTCACGGTACTATATCCATAATAATTTGTAGTTCCTATATATCCAGGATTTGATCCAACCCAAGTTAATGGACTTTTATGATTATGACTTATACTTCCACCTGTTGAATTAACTAAGTAGCTATTTCCAGCACCTATTAAAAATCTATCTTTTAAAGGTTCCCATGTTCCTCCTAAAAAGGTTGCCGGTGAAGTATTATTCATACTCATATATATACTACCAATTGGATATATCTTATTCAAATATTCTTTTGAAGTATTATTCTTTAAAGTATTTATTTCTGTTTTTAATTCATCATATTTATCAGCTATACTATATAATTCATCTAGTGAATCTTGAAGTGTTGCATTACTTCCTAAATTAGATCCAGCTGGAGCAGTTACTGATACATCACTTGCATAAAAATTACTTCCTGCATAAACTCCTACACTGCCTAGTACTAATCCTATTATTATTCCTATTATTATTTTTTTATTCATTTTTATCTACTCCTTTACACAAAAAAAGAAGGGTTTTTAACCCCCCCCCGACTTCAAGAAATTTTTTTCTTTTAGTCAATATTATTATTTTGTTTTACATGTTTACTTTATCAAATTAATTCTCTTTTTTCAAGCAATTTATTTATTACCCTTCAGAATTTTTAAACTATAACTAACATAATGGTTCAAGAGATAATATTTCTTTATTTAATGAACGAGCATATTCTATTTCGTTCTTTGTAGATTCTCCAATATATCCATTTACATTTACCACATAAATGGCATCACTTATTTCGATTTTTTTATAATGAAGTTTACTTAACATTTCTAACTCAAAATCAGATAATTTTTTATTTTGTGGAAAATATATACATTGAATAGCAACATTCCCATTTAATTCTAGTTCAGCGGCTATGTTTATCATTTCATTTTTAAATCGCATACTTCCACATAATGTTATTATTTTCATTACATTTACCTCCAATAATATTTATTCTAGCATATATTTATCTACTTTACTAATTGAAGTTATTACCATTAATTATCTCTTGAGCTTCTTCTTCACTCATTTTAATATCTTGTAAACTATTAGCATTTTTAAGTTGATCTAATTTTTTTTGAAGAAATAACAAATTTATACTAGAACATTCTTTTACTAAATCATAATATTTATCACGCATTTTTTCAAACTCTTTTAATTCTAAAAAATATTTATTTTGAATATCTAGTAAGGCATCTTTATATTCTTTTTTTCCTCTTTTAAATAATCCATATTTTTTATTTAATTCTTTTAAGGCATTATTATATTCAACCTCAGAAGTTTTATCACGCATATTAAATTCAATTTCTTCTATTTCTTTTTTTAGTTCATTAAAACGATCAATTTGTGACTGATATCTATCATTTAAAATTATTTTGACTTGTTCAAACATATTAATTCCTCCAATTATATTTTCAAATATTTTCTAACAGCTTGCCAACTACCAAACATACCAACTATTATACCAATTAGTAGTAAAACAATTGATACTCCAAATAAAAATGGTATTGGTTCTACTAATCTTATAAATTCAGAGAATATTTTTCCTCCAAAATGATCATAAACACCTGAATATGCATAACTAGTTGCTACTATTGGTATAATTGAACCAAGGACTCCTATTAGTAATCCCTCAAAAATAAATGGGATTTTTATATTAATATTAGAAGCACCTACTAAACGCATAATTTCAATTTCTCTTCTTCTTGAATAAATAGTTATTTTAATTGTATTAGTAATTAAGAATGCTGTTACAACTATTAAAGCAACTACTGTTCCAATACTAATATTCTTAACTAAATCAAAAATAGATACTAATTGTTCAACCATGCCTTCACCATATTTAACAGTATTTACATGTTCTATTTTTTTAATTTCTTTTGCTGTTTTATTTATTTTTTCAATATCTTTAACTTTTACTAAATATGTATCTTGAAGTGGATTTTCTTCAGCTGTCCATCCTGACATAATATCTTTATATACCTCTGATGATTTCATCATAGAATTAGCAATTTCTGTTTTCGATTCAAAAGTAATTGATTCTATATTACTTAGTTTTTTTAAATCTTCTTGAACTTGATTTATTTCATCCTCTGATATATCTGTATCTAAGAATGTAACTATTGTTACATCATCTTGAATTAATGAAGTTATATTATTAACATTTGCTGTTAAAATCAAAGAAAGTGAAACAACTAAAAGAGTTATAGTTATACATGAAATAGATGCTAGTGAAAGAGATAAATTTCTAAATACACCCTTAAATGCATCTCTTATATTTCTACTTAGTATTCTTAATGCTTTCATTTCTATATGTTCCTTTCTCATAATCTTTTAATATTCTTCCACTATCTAACAAAATAGTTCTTTTTTGTAATTTATTAACTATATCTATATCATGTGTAACCATTATTATTGTCGTTCCCATTTTATTAATTTCTTCCAATACTTTCATAATTTCCATACTAGTTTCTGGATCAAGATTTCCTGTTGGTTCATCACAAATTAATAATCTAGGTCCATTTACGATAGAACGCGCAATAGCAACCCTTTGTTGTTCTCCACCACTTAATTGATGTGGATAATTATTAGCTTTATGTTTTAAACCTACTAAATCTAAAACTTTTAAAACTTTAGAATATATTTCATCCTTAGGAGCACCAAGCACTTCTAAAGCAAAAGCAACATTTTCATAAACTGTTGATTTATTTAGTAATTTATAATCTTGAAAAACAACTCCTATTTTTCTTCTTAATTTATAAACTTTACTATTTCTAATTTTTCCAACATCTAAACCACCAACAATTATTTTACCACTTGTTGGTTTTTCTTCGCGATATAACATCTTTATCAAAGTTGATTTACCACAACCAGTTGAACCTATTATAAATACAAAATCTCCTTTTTCTATTTTTAAGCTTAAATCATAAATAGCTGTAACACCTGTTTTATAAGTTTTTTTTACATGTGACATTCTAATTACGTCCATATTTACCTCCTTATACTTCCACCTGATACTTCATAAGCATCAGTAACAAGAAAAAATGCATTAGGATCAATACTAAGAATTCCTTCTTTTGCTAGAAAATAATCTTTAGTTGGAATTATACACATAATAACTTTTTGATGATCACCAGTATAACCACCTCGACCGTCAAGTACTGTAACTCCGCTACTTAAATAATCCATAATAAATTTTTTAACACTTGTTTCATGATCTGTTACAATGTAAAAAGCTTTACATTGAGATATTCCTAAAATAACTTTATCAGCCATAATACTTATTATATATAAAACCATTATAGCATACATTACATTTTCAAAGGCATAAAATTGTTTACTTAAAAAGAAACCTGCACCAAGAACAATTAAGCCATCTGACATAAGCATTGCCTTTCCTATTGATACTTTAGCATATTTAGCAATTATTTGATTTATTATATCTGTACCGCCTGTTGAAAATCCTGATTTAAAATTAATACCACTTCCTAGTCCAGCTATAATAGCTCCAAAGATAACAATTAATAAAATATTATCAATATCTAAATTTATAATTGAAACTAATGGACTATATAGCTTAATACATAATGGAAATAATATTGATCCTGCTATTGAGCCTTTTGTTTTTTCCCAACCTAATGTAAAGTAACTAACAACTAACAATATAAGTGACAAACTAAGTATAAATAAGGATGTATCTATACCCCATATTTTATTAACTACTATTGCTATACCTGATACTCCACCATATACAATACTTCTTGGGCTAAAGAAAACATCAAAAGCAAAAGCAAGTAATGAACACCCTATAAATAAATTGAAATATCTAGATAATAAATGTTTTTTTTGTATTGTTTTAAAAATATCATCTATTTTTTCTTTCTTTTTAAAAATCATTTTGTTACTCCTTTCAAATAACTATTTATAAATATATCTATATCACCATCTAGAACTTTTTCAACATTTGATGTTTCAACATTAGTTCTATGGTCTTTTACAATCTTGTAAGGATGCATAACATAGCTCCTTATTTGCGAACCAAAATTAATATCCATTAAATTACCTTTTATTTTAGATAATTCTTGTTCTTGTTTTTTTAATTCTAAATTATATAATTTTGTTTTTAAAACTTCCATCGCTATAGCTTTATTTTGAATTTGACTACGTTCATTTTGACAAGTCACAACAATCTTTGTAGGTATATGAGTAATTCTAACAGCTGAATCTGTCGTATTAACACCTTGTCCACCTTTACCACTACTTCTATAAACATCTATTCTCAAATCATTTTCATTAATTTCAATATCGATATTATTTTCTTTAAATAATGGAGTTACATCAACTGAGGCAAATGATGTATGCCTTCTTGAATTGGAATCAAATGGTGATATTCTAACTAATCTATGAATTCCTTTTTCACTTTTCAAATATCCATAAGCATTTAACCCACTAACAATTAAAGATATACTTTTAATTCCAGCTTCATCACCATACTGAGTATCAATAACTTTAACTTTATAATTATGTTTATTACACCATCTATCATACATACGATATAACATTTCTGTCCAATCGCATGCTTCTGTTCCACCAGCACCTGAATGTAATTCAACTATGGCATCAAATGAATCATATTTACCACTTAATAATATTTCTATTTCAAGTAAATCCAACTTATTTTCTATATATTCTACATCTTGTTCTATTAATTCTTTTAATTCATCATCATAATTATTTTTTATTTCTTCTAAAAAGGATATATTATCGTTTATCTTATCTTTCAAATTAGACACTTCATTAATCTGATTTTTTAAATGGTTTAGCTCTTCTATTACTTTTTCACTTTCTTTTTTATCATTCCAAAAATTTGATTCTAAAGTTTTATTTTCTAATTCTTTTATTCTTTTTTCTTTCTTTAAAGGGTCAAAGTGACCTCCATAAATCATTTATTCTTTTGTTATAGTCATTATATAGATTTGTTAAATCACTTATTTCCATAAGACACTCTCCTACCTTTAATAATTATATCAATATTTTAAATTTTTTTCTATATGTATTCAAAAAAAATACATATTATTATAAATATGTACTCTTAAAATATCAAATTTGGCAACACAAATATTGCTACTAAAATAATTATTCCCATCACAATCGCAAACATCAATGATTTATTATCAGAAAGTTTTATTTTAGGCATATTTTCATTATTATTAATAACATTTTCTGTTTCTATTTCTTTACTTAATTTAATTTGTCCAATAGGATTTTCTTCATAATTGTAGTTAGTTTGTTGAATATTATGTTGTTCTTCTACTACTGGTTCTACATATGGTTGTTCAATAGCATTTTGTTCTACTACTGGTTCTACATATGGTTGTTCAACAGTATTTTGTTCTATTACTGGTTCTACATATGGTTGTTCAACAGTATTTTGTTCTACTATTGGCTCTACATATGGTTGTTCAACAACATTTTGTTCTTCCATTATTGGTTCTACATATGGTTGTTCTACAGCATTTTGTTCTTCCATTGGTTTTATTGTTAGTTCTGGATTAATAGTTGATTGTTCACCGTTATTTAAACTATTTAAAAATTCATCATTTTGATTCATACTAGTTTAACCTCCTATCTATTCTATTAAAATTATAACAAAAAAATATACAAAATAAAAGAAGAAATTTTTTATTCCTCTTTATCTTTAACTCCGACTAAAACTTCCCTAGGTTTACCTGAACCAGTAGGAGGCCCAACAATACCTCTTTCTTCAAGTAAATCCATTACCCTAGCAGCTCTATTATATCCTAGTCTAAATCTTCTTTGAATAAGTGATGCACTAGCTTTACCTTGATCAACAACAAATGTTACAATTTCATTATAAAGTGGCTCTTCCATAGCATCCTTAGACATTCCTTCAACCATAGTTGTTGCACCTTTATTTTCCTCAGTGACACTAACCTTTTTATCATAAATAACAGGTTGTTCATTTTTTACATAGTCAACAACTTTTTTTATTTCATCATCATCAATAAATGTTCCTTGAATTCTAACTGGTGTACTCTCTCCTTGTGGTAAGAATAACATATCACCTTTACCTAAAAGTTTTTCTGCACCTGTCATATCAAGAATTGTTCTTGAATCAATACTTGAAGAAACAGCAAAAGAAATACGAGACGGAATGTTAGCTTTAACAACTCCTGTAATAACATCAGTTGATGGTCTTTGAGTCGCCACTATAAGATGTATTCCTGCTGCCCTTGCCATTTGTGTTATACGCATAATCGAGTCTTCTACTTCCTTAGCAGCAACTAACATAAGATCAGCAAGTTCATCAATTATAATAACTATAAAAGGCATTTTTGGCATTTTATTTTCTGATTTTTCATTTTTCTTCTCAATATAAGCATTATATCCAGCTATATTTTTAGTACCACTATCTTTAAATTTTTCATATCTATCCTCCATTTCAGCAACCAAATTTTTCAAAATTTCATTTGCTTTTTTAGGATTAGTAACTACTGGAACTAAAAGATGTGGTATATCTTCATACATTGAAAGTTCAACTTTTTTTGGATCAACTAAGACTAATTTTACTTCATTTGGTTTAGCACGCATTAAAATAGATACAATAATACTATTAATACAAACTGATTTACCAGAACCAGTTGAACCTGCAACTAATAAATGTGGTGTCTTATTTATTTCAGCCCACATAGGTTTACCCATTATATTTTTACCAAGTGTAACTAATAATTTCGAATCTTTTTTATCTTTTGGAACATATTCTAAAACTTCTCTAACTGTAACCATAGAAGATACTTTATTTGGAATTTCAATCCCAATAGTTGATTTTCCTGGAATTGGAGCTTGAATACGAACATCCTTAGCTGCAAGAGCAAGGGCTATTTCACTATGAATTCCAGAAACTTTACTCAACCTTGTACCTGATTTAACTTCTATTTCATATTGTGTTACAGTTGGTCCTGGATTTATAGCTACTACTTTTCCTTCAATTCCAAAATCTTTAAGTACTTGATGTAGTACTTCGACATTATGATTAATTGTCTCTGTACTCTCGATATTTTTCTTTTTAACTGGTGCATTTAATATTTTAATATCTGGAAGTTTATAACCATTGTAATCTGTTTCTGTTTCTTCTTCTTTTTCAACTTCTCTAACTGGTGTCGAGTCATCTTTATGTATTAATTCTTCAATTGAACTATAAACAACTTTATCATTTTCATTATCAAATTTATTTTCAGCTTTCTTAATAGCTACTTTATCAGCTGATTTTAATTCATTTCTATTTTGTTTTATTTTAGAAATAAATGCTTTAAAAATATCATAAATAGATAATCCTGTAAACATAATAAATCCACATGCAAAAAGAGCCCATGTAACAATTTTTGTACCTTTTAAAGCAAACAAATATAAGAATAATGATGATAAAATTGCCCCAATTATACCACCACCTAAATTTGTTTTACTAACTGATGCTGACATAAAATTATTTATAGTTTCATTTATAACATCAATACCTTTTAATTTTCCAGAACTAATATAGTTTAGATGTGCTAAAATTAAAATACTAGCAAAAATAATATAAAGCCCTATTAATTTTGAATTAGCAAAATCAGGTTTTTCTCTTTTAACAATCATATATATTCCAACAATCATAACCATAAGAAGTAATATATTATACCAAGTTCCAACTAAAAAAATAGAAAAATTACTAATAAAATTACCTACTATCCCCGTATTAGGAATTATTCCTATAATTGAAACAATGACTAAAAGAATACCAATTAATTCACTACTATACTTATTTGATTCTTTTTTTACACTTTTTCTTTTCTTTTTCTTTGCCATAAGAACAACTCCTATTCTTTGTTAATTATAACACACATTTGAATAAAAAAAAAGCCAAGGAGGCTTAGAACAAGAAACCTGTTCTTCTAGGTGGGCATCACATTATAGATTTTAGGATTCTTAAATTTTTAAGTATTCAACACCATCTATAAATTAGATTCCCGATGTTATATTTGTAGGTTTTATTAACACCTATCCTTGACACTTTAATTATATCATATAGAATTTTTTATGCAAGTATATTATTATCATTTGACAATTATTTACATTCACTTCCAAATTCATAACGATTTGAATTATTTTTTCCAATTGTAACTGTTATAACTTTATTCTCTTTTTTTATCTCACTTATATCGGTTGGTATTAAATTTTCATTATCTAAATCTTCTAATTTAAAACAATATTTAGCTCCTACATTTTGTGGATATTTATTTATATCTTTATACATATAATCTAAGACGGCATTTTGTATTAAAGTAACTTTTGCACTATCTATTTCCTCTTCTTTTTTTTCAGCTATATTAATTACTTTTGGATAAACAAAGGTAATTAATAATGTAAGCAAAATAATAACAGCTAAAAGTTCAACTAATGTAAAACCATTATTTTTCATATTATCACCTAAATTAATTATATAAAAAAAATAAAAAAAAAGCAATTATTCGCTTTCTTTACTAATTACTTCTCTATCTCTATAAGTTCCACAAGCTTTACAAACTCTATGTGGTTTTACAACTTCTCCACATTTCTTGCAAGTAGTTGTCGTTTTTTCACTTATTTTATAATGTGTTCTTCTTGTTCTTCCACTTGTTTTAGAAACTCTTCTTGCTGGTACTGCCATATATTAACACCTCACTTTTCATTTTAATAAATCTTTTAATTTTTCAAGTTCTGGATTACTGTGTTTTATTTCATCCGTTAAAACTTCCCATCCTTCACCTTTTAATTTTATTTTATCGTCATCTTCATTAATGACACTCATGGGAATTTCCACTAATATATTTTCCCATATAATTGGTAAAATATCAATAGTATTTGTTGAAATTTTGTCATTTTTCCCAATTTCTGATAGCATTTCACCTATTATTCCTTCTATATTTGTCTCAAATTTATAATTTGTAGGTTTAAGTGTTAAGGAACAAGGTAATACCATTGTACCATAAACTCTAGCATTTAAAAAGTAGTCATCATTTCCAGATTTAGTTATAAATCCTGTTACCATAACATCATCTAATTTTATGATATTAACTTTTTTTAATTCATTTTCATCAAAAAATACCTTTTCATTTATTTCAATCTCATCTACCATACCACTTTTAAGTCTTGTAATATCTATATTCATTTTATCACCTATTGAAATTATACTATATATCTTTTTTTTACACAACTTAAATAATTATTACTTTATTCTTTTATACATGTAAACTGTTATATATGGCTGTAAATTTGTAAATGATGTCCCACTTCCCGTTTTAGAAGTTACACCTTCTTCTGTATTAAAAGAATGGTGATGTGGTGCAGAAGATGTAGTATTAACAGTTCCATATCTTTGTTGTCCTTTCGACCATCCACCATTTGGAACAAATCCTGGTACATTAGAAGATGGCGTCTCAAAAAGTCCATTTCCAAGTAAATATGACGTACCATATTGATCCATATATAAAGAGTGTTGATGGGACCCAGAATCACTTGTTACTCCCGATAAAGATGGAATATTATGACTATGGCTTGGTAAATTAGCGATTTCAAGAGTTGTATCTTTTTTACCACCTGTTTTACTTGAAGAATTAAAATCAGTATCATTTGTATCTACTCCAACTAATGTTTTTCCTGTTCCATATGCTTCCCATGTTCCACCAAATTTTTTATCCACATCACTTTCTGTTGTGATATCTGTTGATATATAAATACTTCCAACTGGATATATCTTATCTAACATTGTTGATTCCAAAGAATTAATTTTTGTATTTAATTCATCATATTTATCAGCTATACTATATAATTCGTCAAGTGTCCCTTGAAGTGTTGCGTCACTTCCTAAATTAGAGCCAGTTGGAGCAGTTACCGATACATCACTCGCATAAAATTTACTTCCGGCATATACACTTACACTACCTAATATTATTACTATTATTATTCCTATTATTAATTTTTTATTCATTTTTTATCTACTCCTTTACACAAAAAAAGAAGGGTTTTGTACCCCCCCCCCGACTTTGAAATTTTTTTATCTCTCAGTCAATATTATTATTTTGTTTTACATGATTATTTTAACAAATTAAATTTATTTTTTCAAGTTTTTAATCCTTCACAATATGATATTCAACAGAATATGCTTTTGATAAATCAATATCACTTGTTATAGTAATCATAAATGAAGAATTAGCTTCTATATTCATTCCTGTACCTAATAACGTTGTAAGTTTATTACCACTTTCATTCTTTACATCAACTTCAAACTTACTTATACTAATTTCTTTATCACTAGTATTATTAATATTAGCTGTAAATGTTGACATACTTCCATCATATATCAATGATACATCATTAATTTTTAATTCATCTACTACTTGTTCCTTGATAACATTTTCATTATCATTTGTAATATTACTTGTTTCTTTTTTGTCACTATTACAACCAGTTAATAAAAATAATAAAGCAACTAAAACTAAAAATTTTTTCATTTGACCACGTCCTTTAGCCTTTCTTTATAATCTCCATTTGTTAAAAAACTTCCTACAACAGCAATATCCAATTTATTTAATTTATGTATAGTTTTATCATTAATACCACCATCAGCTTCTATTTTAAAATGACGATCTTTAATTTTACTCAAATCTTCTATCTTACTTATAGTATCTAGGATTAACTCTTGTCCACCCATACCAGGTTCAACAGTCATAACTAAAACTAAATCAATTAAATCTAAATAAGGTTTTATAACCTCTATATTTGTACTAGGCTTTATAGCAAGTCCAACTTTAACATTATTCTTTTTAATCAAATTTATCAGTTCTAATGGATTAGATACGGCTTCTATATGGAAAGTTATATATTCTGGTTTCAATTTAATAAAATCAAGCACATATTTATAAACATCACTAACCATTAAATGTATATCTAATTTTTGATCACTAGTAACTATACTTTCAACTTCATGATAAGGTAAAGATATATTTTTAACAAATTTCCCATCCATCACATCTATATGAAGATAATTAATTCCTGATTTATAAAATTTATCTATTTCTTCCTTTGTTTTATTTTTTATACCTAATATTGATCCTGATATTTCCACTAAATCACATTCTTTCATTAATAAATTTTACGTAATTGTTATATCTGCTTTCTAAAATTATTTTATCTTCAACTTTATTTTTTATACCACACTCATCTTCTTTTAAATGCATACAGTCACGATATTTACATTCATCTTTATATTCGTTAAATTCTATAAAATTATCTCTTATATTTTCTTTTGATAATTCTTCTAAATTAAGAGCTGAAAAGCCTGGTGTATCAGCTACATATCCACTTTCAATTTTAATTAATTCAGTATGTCTAGTTGTATGTTTTCCTCTACCTAGCGCTTTTGAAATAGGCGCTGTTTTAATATTTAATTCTTCATTTAAATGGTTTAAAAGCGTACTTTTTCCAGCACCACTTTGTCCAGTAAAAACAGAAATATTATTATTAAATTCTTTCTTTATTTTTTCTATTTCATTATTAATATAAACTTTATAACCTATTTTTTTATAATAATTAAAATAAATATTTATTTTTTTTCTTTCTACTTCATTTAGTAAATCCATTTTAGTAAAAATAATAATTGGTTCTATATTATTAAATTCAATAACGCATAATAATTTATCTAATAAGTTACTTGAAAAATCTGGTTCTTTAACACTTGTTATAATAAATGCTTTATCTACATTACAAATAGGTGGTCTAGTTAAACTATTTTTTCTTTCTAAGATATCAGTTATATAATTGTTATTTTTATCAAATATAACTCTATCTCCAACCTTAGGTATAATCTTTAAATTCCTAATTTTGCCTCTAACTTTACAAACATATTCTTTATCTGCTAAAACAGTATAATCATTACTTATATTTTTAATTATTCTTCCATTCATAAATTAACTTTCTGTCTTTGTTTCTGAGTTATCTGTTGTAGTATTATTTGTTTTATTACTATCGGTTGTAGTTTTATCACTAGTTGTCGTATCTTTCTTTTCCTCTTTTTTAACTGCATATGTAACTCTTAAAGTAACACCACTTACAACTTTAATTCCTGCTTGTCTACTTTGAGATATGATGGTATTTTCAGCATAGTCATTTGTTTCAATAGCTTTAGTTTCAAGAGTTATACCATTTTCATCACAAAATTTTTCTACATCTTGTAACTTATAAGCTTCTCCCACAAAATCTGGATATACAGTAACTAGTTTAGCAATAACAAAACTTATTTCATCGTCTTTACCTAATTTTGTTCCTTCTTTTTTACTTTGAGATATTATTGCTTTATCTTTAATATTATCATCTTTTGTTACTTCTTTTTCTTCATATGTTACTTTGATTCCTTTTTCAGTTAAAAGATATTCTACTGTTTCATAATCTTTGCCAGTATAATTTTCTAATTTTATCTTATTAGACCCTGACGAGATAGTTAAAGTTATATTAGTACCTTTTTTAACTTTCTTACCTGATTTAGGATTTGTTTTTATAACTTTACCTTCTTTTACCTTATCATTTTCTTCTTCTTTTACCTTTTCATTAACTTCTAATCCTAATTTTTCAAGTTTTTTTGTTGCTTTTTCTTCTGTTAATCCAGTAACATTAGGAATTTCAACTTCTTTTGTCTTAGCCATCATTGGAAGTATAACAAACATAATAAGAGTTATAAAAATTAAAATAGCTGTTATTATAATAGTTACAATTAATGCCTTATTTGTTTTTTTATCTTTTTTGTCTTCTGTTTTATTTTCTTTTGGCATTTCTTCTTCATCTTCATGTTCTTTAAAAGGATAAACATACTTTGGTTCATTTTTTCTTTCTAAACAAGTTTTTAAATCTTCATGCATTTCTTTAACACTATCATATCTATTTTTAGGATTTTTAGCAGCCGCTTTTAAAATAATATTCTCAATACTTTGTGGTATATCAGGATTTATTTCACAAACACTTGGTATTGGTTCACGCATTTGTTTAATTGCTATTTCAACAGCATTTTCACCTTTAAAAGGTAAGCTTCCAACAAGAAGTTCATACATTAAAATTCCAAGTGAATATATATCACTTTTAATAGTTGCTGTACTTCCATTAGCTTGTTCTGGTGGTAAATAATGAACTGATCCCATAACAGAGTTAGTTTGTGTAAGCTCATTACTATTTAAAGCTACTGCAATACCAAAATCAGTTATTTTAACACGTCCATCATCTAATATTAAAACATTTTGAGGTTTGATATCTCTATGAATGATATATTTTTCATGAGCACATTCAATTCCACTTGTAAGTTGTAACATAATATCAATAACTTCACTTAATGTTAAAGCACCACGTTTTTTTATCAAACTTTTTAATGTTTGACCTTCTATATATTCCATAACAATGAAATATTTACCATTGTCTTCTCCAACATCATACATTTCAACTATATTAGGATGCATTAGTGAAGATGCATTAGTAGCCTCTCTTTGAAAACGCCTTACAAATTTTTCATCATTTGCTAAATCTCCTCTTAATATTTTAACAGCTACGTTACGATCTAAAATAGTATCATAAGCTAAATAAACATTAGCCATACCACCTTCACCTATTGATCTTATTATTTGATATCTATCATTTATTTTTTGTCCCTTATTAATCATTTTTACCACCTTTTTCCAAATATGCAACAGAAATATTATCGTTTCCACCTCTATTGTTACATTTATAAATTAATTTTATTACTTTTTCATCTATACTCAAATCTTCATTTAAAACTTTTTCTATTTGTTCAAAATCTAACATATTAGTTAAACCATCACTACAAAGAAGAATACCATCAACATCTTTTTCTACATCAAAAATATCCATTTCAACAGCATTCTGTGATCCTAAGGCTTTCATCAAAACATTTTTTTTAGGATGATTTTTTGCCTCTTCTTCGGTTATTTCTCCTGACTCAACTAGCATATTGACTAGTGTATGATCAACTGTAATTTTTTGAATAGAATGATTTTTTATAACAAATCCAGAAGAATCTCCTATATTTCCAAAAAGAAGAAAATCATTTGTTAAAAGGGCTAAAACTAAGGTTGTACCCATTCCAACACTCTCTGGATTTTTTTCTGTATAATCATAAATTAAAACATTTATTTCATTAACAACTTCGCGAAGCCAATTATAAGCATCTTCCTTACCACCAATCGTACTAAGATTTCTAAAACTTTTACCAAGATGTGTTATAGCAATGGACGAAGCAACCTCACCAGCATTATGTCCACCCATTCCATCAGCAACTATCATAAGTACTTCCTTATTTAAATTTTCGGTTATAACAACACTATCTTCATTATGATCTCTAACTTTTCCAGTATCAGTCATATAATAGTACTTCATTATATCCCCTCCTCATGTCTTGTTCTTAATTGTCCGCAAGCAGCATCTACATTACTACCAAATTCTCTTCTAATTGTAACATTAATTTTATTCTTTTTTAAAATATCATAGAAAGCTAAAATATCTTTTTCTTTTGACCTTTTAAATTCAATATGACTTGTTTCATTATATGGTATTAAATTAATATAACAGTTCATTCCTTTTACTAAGGAAGCAAGTTCTAATGCACATTTTTTTGTATCATTAACACCACTTAGTAATACATATTCAAAAGTTACTCTTCTATTTGTTTTTTCTATATATTCTTTTAAAACTTTCATTAGTTCATTTAAATCATAAGCCTTATTAATTGGCATTATTTTATTTCTAAGCTCATTATTTGGAGCATGAAGAGAAATTGCTAAATTGACTTGTTTCCCATTATTCATAAACTCTTTTATTTTAGGAACAATACCACAAGTTGAAACAGTTATATGTCTAGACCCTATATCTATTCCTTTACCACTATTTATAATATCTATAAAATCGATAACATTGTCATAATTATCAAATGGTTCACCTATTCCCATCAAAACAACATGTGATATTCTTAAATTTTCTATTTCTTCTATTTTTAATATTTGTTCGACCATTTCATTTGTTTTTAAATTTCTTATTTTTTTAACACGACCACTTTCACAGAATTTACATCCCATATTACAACCTACTTCTGTTGAAACACATAAACTATTACCATAATCATGTTTCATTAAAACAGCTTCAATAGTTCTTTTATCTTCAAGTTCAAACAAATATTTACTAACATCTATATCTTCTTTCTTTTCAAGCAAATTAATTGTTGTAAAAGAAAAATCTTCTTTTAATCTTAGAATAGTATCTTTTTTTACATTTTTAAATTCATCAAATGATTTAACTCTTTTTTTATAAATCCATTCAAAAACTTGGACTGCTTTAAATGGCTTTTCTCCAATACTAGTAAAATAATCTTGCAATTTTTCTAATGTTTTTCCATAAATACTATCCATATATTTCACCTTAATTAATTATACCAAAAAAAAAGTAATATTTATATATTATTTTAAATAGTTAGCATATTTTTGATTAAATTTTTCTATTGCTGATTTTTTTTTAGTTTTTATATGTTCAACTTCCAATTTAGTATTTATATCATTTGCTTCTTTAATTTTAACATTTGAAAAAATAGGATATATAGTAATAATATCGCTTGTTTCCCTTATAGTAATCACTCTTAAATATTTATAATTTTCATTTTTATAGTCAATATCATCATTTAAATTAGGATATTTAAAAATATATATGTCAGTAATATTTTCTCTTTGATACAACAAAGCATCTTTTAATTTATCTTGAATCATAAAATATAGTTTATTAACATCAATTTCCTTTTCAAATAAATTATGAAATTCATTTTTTGCTTCTATATTTGAATATAGATGTTCACTAATATGATTTAAAGCTTCTTCTAAACTATATTCAATGATTTGCCTTATCTTATATGGTTCATTTTCTCTAACGACACTTTCTTCAATAATATTTAATTTTTTTAAAATAAAAATTTTTGTTGCCTTAAAAGTATATCTATTAATTAACTTACTATTTTCTTTTTCTAATTCTTGTATTAATTTATATGCTTCTTCATAGTTTTCTAATTTATAAAGTATAAACATTTTTTCACATTTTACTTCATCTGTATCTTTTTTTAATTTATCAATTATTTTTAAAGCCTCTTCTAAATAATCCATTTTTCTTAACAAAAATGCATACTTAAATAAAGCGACTTCATCAGTTGGATATTTTTTCAAATACTCCTCTAAAAAAATTTTTGCTTTTTTATATTCATCATTATCTATTAATTTTAAAATACTTCTATAATAATTTATATCATATTTTTTCATATTTTATCGCCTTTAACACTTTTTTCTATTGCACTTTTAGCAGCTTCTTGTTCTGCTTCTTTCTTAGAATGCGCAACACCTTTCCCATAAATTACATCATCTATTTTAACAACTGCTGTAAACGTTCTGTTATGAGCAGGTCCAGTCTCATCCACAATTACATATTCTAAACTTCTCTTATCAGTTTGAACTAATTCTTGTAATTCTGATTTATAATCATCATAAAAATCTAATTTTTTATTTTTTATATAATCAATTGCTGTTTTATTGATAAATTCTTTGGCTTTATCTAATCCTTGATCTAAAAATAGCGCTCCAATGAATGATTCATATATATCAGCTATTATTGCTTTTCTATTTCTTCCACCACTCATCTCTTCACCATGACCCAATTTTAAATATTTATTTAATTTAAATTTCATAGCATATTCATAATTTGCATTACCACAAACATAATGAGCTCTTAATTTAGTCATATAACCTTCATCTTTTGTACAATGTTTATATACATATTCACTTATAACTACTTCTAAGACAGCATCCCCTAAAAACTCTAATCTCTCATAACTTTCAGTATTATTTTCGTTAGCGTATGAAGTATGTGTAAATGCTTGTTCATATAATTTAATATTTTTTGTTTTTATATTTAATTCATCTAATATTTTCATAGTATCACCTAAGTTCATTATAAACCTAAAAATAAAGTTTTACAAATATAAATTATTCTAGTATAATTAAAATGGTGTTATAATGAAGAAAGTATTAATAAAGATAATAAAGTTATATCAAAAAATACCAGGACAATTTCATTACAATTGCAAATTTATTCCTACTTGTTCTAATTATGCGATTGAAGCAATTGAAAAACATGGAAGCCTATATGGAACTTTATTATCAATTAAAAGAATATTAAGGTGTAATCCTTTTGGAAAGAAGGGTTATGACCCAGTACCAGAAAGGAAGATAAAATGAAAAAATTAAAATTATTATTAATATTGAGTTTAATGTTTAGCTTGACAGGATGTTTTAAAAAAGATAATTTTGAAGATGCTAATATTTATGTTTCTGTATATCCTATTGAATATATTGTTAATTATTTATATGGCAATTATAGTACGATTAGTAGTATTTATCCAGATGGTGTTGATACTGATAAATATAAATTAACTAATAAGCAAATTAAAGATTATAGTGAAACTGACTTATATGTATTTAATGGTATGAGTGAAAAAGAAAATGAGTATGTTACTTCAATGTTTAAATACAATAAAAATTTAAAGATTATAGATGCCACTCAAACAATGGAATATACTTACCATGAAAACGAACTATGGTATGATCCTTCTAATTTCTTAATGCTAGCTTTAAATGTTAAAAATGGAATTTTAGAATATACAACAAATCATACGTTAAATAAAACAATTGAAGAAAATTATCAAAATTTAAAAATTGAGATTTCTAAAATAGATGCTAATTTAAAATTATTATATGAAAATTCTAATACTAAAACAATTGTTGTTGATTCAAATACATATAAGTTCCTAGAAAAATATGGATTTACTGTTATTTCACTAGAAGAAGATGAATCTTTAAATGACAAAGTTATTAATGATGTTAACGATTTAATAGATAGTGGAGAGATTAAATATATTTTCTCAAATAATAAAAACAATTTAAATGATACTGTATCAAAAATTGTTAAAAATAGTAATGTTGAAGTATTAGAATTTAAAAATTTAACTAATTTAACGGATGAAGAAAGATCTAATAAAGAAGATTACATATCACTTTTAAATGATAATATTGATTTACTTAAAAATGAACTATATAAATAGTTCTTTTTTTAACCTTATTAATAATAATGAATATTCTATTATTAGGGGGTTATTATATGTTGGTTTGGTTTATTAATTTAAATCCTATTTATCAAGCATTACTTGCAACATTATTTACATGGAGTATAACTTGTTTAGGGGCTAGTTTAGTTTTTTTATTTAAAAAAATCAATAAATTTGTAATGGATGCTATGCTAGGTGTTGCTGGTGGTATTATGATTTCTGCTTCATTTTGGTCATTACTTAATCCATCTATTGAAATGGCAAAGAATCTAAAAATACCTGTTTTAATTATCTTTTTAGGTTTTTTATTTGGTGGTCTTCTACTTTTTATTGGTGATAAAATTTTTGATAAATTTTCTAATAATAAAGAAAGTAGTCTTAAAAGAGTTGTTATGTTAATGTCATCTATAACATTACATAATATCCCAGAAGGATTAGTTGTTGGAGTTGCTTTCGGTAGTCTTATTTATGATAGTGGAAATCTATTAGAAGCTATTTTACTTGCTGTTGGAATAGGACTTCAAAATTTTCCTGAAGGAACTGCTGTTAGTGTGCCATTAAGACGTGAAGGAATGAGTACTAAAAAAGCCTTTTTCTTTGGACAATTAAGTGGTATTGTTGAACCTATTAGTGGTGTTATAGGTGCTTTACTTGTTTTAAAAATCAAAACACTTCTTCCGTTTTTATTAGCTTTTGCAGCAGGTGCTATGATATATGTTGTTGTAGAAGAAATTATTCCAGAAAGTCAAACAAATGATAGAAAAGATTTAATGGCTTTATTTACTATAATAGGGTTTTTAATTATGATGATTTTAGATGTAACTTTAGGTTGATAGTTTTATAAGAAAAAAGCTGATTTTTAATAGATCAGCTTATTTTATTACAGATTTTGAGATTGTTATCACTGGGCG
The DNA here is from genome assembly GCA_934155005.1 of uncultured Bacilli bacterium. Lineage (GTDB taxonomy): Bacteria > Bacillota_I > Bacilli_A > RF39 > UBA660 > CAJOJO01. The sequence goes on from CAKPGR010000010.1 coordinate 29,063, forward strand.
CACACCGTAGTAAGCATCGCTAACAAGGTTGTTGCTCAAGATACCGCTCCTATTCACAAACCACGCACTAGCAGAACCGCTTATATTCGCATTACTTGTCCAATAACCATATGTATCTTGATCTGCATTATTTAAACACCCATTCTCTTTACAATCACTTCTTGTTCTATCATATAGCCATCCATAGTTACTTCTTTTACTTGTATCAGTTGTATTATTACTTCCAAAATAAAACCATGGTTGTCCTGTTTTACTTGAATCCCAATTTACATTATTTGATATTTTAGCTACTTCATTTGCTGTGATTAAACGAGCCGCATTTTTCCAAGCTTTTGTATCATTTTTTAACTGTGTAGATACTTCTTTCATTTCACTATTGTTCCCGCTTGAATTCCATGCTACCGTAGCTGTTGTATTATGGTCTAATATTAAATTTACTGAACTATTTCCTTCTTCATCATTAAATGTATACCATTTCATACATCCACTCTTTGTTCCTGTTAAACTCACTGATTCACTTTCACTACATTTTTCTCCTGTTGTTGGATTATAGTATATAGCAACACCATTTTTGTATATTTCTTTATATTTAGTACATCTATCTGCCATTGAATATAATTCATCTAGTGAATCTTGTAAAGTTGCACTACTTCCTAAATTAGATCCAGCTGGAGCACTTACTGATACATCACTTGCATACATGTTATTCCCTGCATATACTCCAATACTTCCAAAGACTATTCCACTTATTATTCCAAATATATTTTTCTTAATTAAATTTAAAAATTTTTTCATACAACTAATCCCTTCTATATACAAAAAAAAGAGGGTTTTATACCCCCCCCCCGACTTGGATTTTGGGAGGGGATGTTATCGTATTTTTAGACACCTTTTATAGGGGAATATGATAAATCTCTTCCTTCTTCTCAAGTCTATATTATTATTTTGTTTTACAATTTAATTCTATCAAATTAATTTTATTTTTTCAAGTTACTTATTGATTTTTTATTTATTTTTACATATAATAAATTTAGAGAAATACCTAAAGAGTATTAGGTTATTTCCATTTATATGTAGAAAATTCCTAATGACCCCTATGGCATTAGGAATTATTTTTTTATTTAATTACTTTATTATTAAAATAATTATTATTAATGATATTAAATGTATCATTAATAAGATATATATAATTAAAGTTAAATTTATTTTATCTCTTCTCATACATATCACCACCCTTACTTCTTAGTAAGGAAATAATCCGTAACACCTTATGGTATCCCTCTAATATTAATATACATTTTTATTTTCACTTTTCCTTCTTATTTATAAAAAAATATTGAAACCAAGTCAATATTTTTTATTTTATTATTGATTTTGAGACTGTTATTACTGGGCGCACACCAGGACGAATATCATCAACTTTATAATTATTCAAACGTCCACCCCTTGTAACACTCCATGCATTAGTAGAATCTTCCATATTCGCATTATTTGTCCAATAACCATATGTATCTTGATCTGCATTATTTAAACATCCATAATTCTTACAATCACTTCTTGTTCTATCATATAACCATCCATAGTTACTTCTTTTACTTGTATCACTTTGATTATTACTTCCAAAATAAAACCAATCTTGTCCTGTTTTACTTGCATCCCAATTTACATTATTTGATATTTTAGCTACTTCATTTGTTGTGATTAAACGAGCTGCATTTTTCCAAGCTTTTGTATCACTTTCAAGTTGTGTAGCTACTTCTTTCATTTCACTATTATTTCCACTTGAATTCCATGCTACTTTTGCTGTTGTATTATGGTCTAATATTAAATTTACTGAACTATTTCCTTCTTCATCATTAAATGTATACCATTTCATACATCCACTTTTTGTTCCTGTTAAACTCACTGCTTCACTTTCTGTGCATTTTTCTCCTGTTGTTGGATTATAGTATATAGCTGTTCCATTTTCATATTTCTTTTTCTCACTTGATTTTATTGCTTTTCCATTTGTTACTATATAGTTATCAAATGTTAAATCATATCTTGTTACATTACCTTTACTTATTACTACAACTCCATTACTTGGAGTACTTCCTTTTACTGATATTCCTAAGTTTTTTAATTCCTCTACTAAATAAGCTCTATCTTTAAACTTAGCTGCATTTGTATCAACTTCATTTATCATTACTTGTTTTTCTATGGCATCTATATAGCCTAGTGCGGATGACTCTGCTGCTCCTTTTTTAGCTTTTTCTATTACTCCTAATATTGTTGGAGTTGCGATTAATGCGATTATAGCTAGTATTACTATTACAGCAAGTAACTCTATTAAAGTAAAACCTTTTTTATTCATTCTATCATTCCTTCCTACACAAAAAAAGAGAGGTTTTTTACCCCCCCCCGACTTTGAAATTTTTTTATCTCTCAGTCAATATTATTATTTTGTTTTACAAGTTAATTCTATCAAATTAATTTTATTTTTACAACATCATTTTACTCTTTTGTACATATAAACTGTTATATATGGTTGTAAATTTGAAAATGCGGTTCCTGATCCGGTTGAACCTGTTGTTGATGTATTTGTTGTTACAGAATGAGTATGAGAACCATCTCCACTAATAGATATTTGTACTTTACTACCATAATGACTAGGTGAGTTTAGATAAACACCTGTATATTCATTATTAGTATAATATGTTGCCGATGTTCCAGCTGAATTATACCATACACTACCTGCATTGGCGATAGTATGTGTATGGCCTCCACTTTTAGATATAGTCCCCCTAAGTGATGGAATACTATGATTATGACTTGGAAGATTTGAAATTGTAAGTGTTGTTGTACTACTTCCTCCTGTCTTACTTACTGTATTAAAATTGGTATTACTTGTATCTACTCCAACTAATGTCTTTCCTGCACCATAAGCTTCCCATGTTCCTCCTATTTTTTTAGATACATCATTTGGATCTGTTATATCTGTTGAAAAAAATATACTTCCTATAGGATACATTTTATCAAGTGATAAAGAACTATTTTCTAATGCATTTATTTTTTTATTTAATTCATCATATTTATCGGCTATACTATATAATTCATCTAAAGTTCCTTGAAGTGTTGCATCACTTCCTAAATTAGATCCTGTTGGAGCATTTACTGATACATCACTTGCATAAAATTTAGTTCCCGCATAAACTCCTATACTTCCAAATATTAGTCCACCTATTATTATTCCTATTATTAATTTCTTGTTCATACTATAACTCCTTTACACAAAAAAAAGAGGGTTTTATACCCCCCCCGACTTTGAAATTTTTTTATCTCTCAGTCAATATTATTATTTTGTTTTACATACCTATTCTAACAAATTA
>CAKPGR010000011.1 GCA_934155005.1 uncultured Bacilli bacterium
TTGCATTACATGCTGATATAGAAGTAGGTGGAACAGATCAAACATTTAATTTGTTAGTTGGTAGAGAGTTACAAAGAGACTATGATCAAGAGCCACAAGATGTAATGTGTTTTCCTTTACTAGTAGGATTAGATGGTAAGGAAAAAATGTCTAAATCATTAGGAAATTATATCGGAGTTGATGAATCGCCTGAAAAAATGTATGAGAAAGCTATGAGAATACCTGATGATGTATTGTTAGATTATTTTAAACTTACCACAGATTTAGATATGAAAGATGTAGAAATGTGGATGAGTGAGGATATATTAATGGCACATAGGAAATATGCAGAAGAAATAATTAAAATGTATCATGGAAAAGAATTTATTAATCAAGCTGAAGAAAGATATAATACAGTAGCTAAGGGAGGTATACCTGAAAATATTGAAATATTTGAAATAAAAGAAAATATGTTAGAAAGTGGAATGTTATTAACGGATTTATTAAATTTATCAAATATTGTTTCATCAAAATCTGAAGGAAGAAGAATGATTGAACAAAATGGGATAAGTGTAAATGGAATAAAAGAAAATAATGTTAATAAATTAATTACAACAACCGATTTTAATGATGGTGAATTAATTATTCAAAAAGGTAAAAAAACTTTTAAAAAAATAGTTAAAAAATAAAGATATCAATTTTATACTTGATATCTTTATTTTTTGAATTTATTTCGCTTTTATAATATTATTGAAATAATAGATGTAATTTCTTTAAAGTTAAAATTTGACAAAATTTTTCATAATTATGATAAAACAGCTAAGAAAGGAGCTTTTACAGTATGAATAAAAAAAGAAAAATATTTTTAAGTTTTCGTTCAGAATTTTTTAGACCTATTTTATATGATATAAAAAAATACGAATATAGAAAAAGATTTTGTGACGAACCTACTACTGCTTATTTATATTTAAGTTCACCAGTAAGGGAAGTTATTGGTATTATGGAATTAGGTAAAGCATTACATATGGATGAAATTGTTTCAAATTATAGCAAGGATTCAGATGTATATTCAAGAATCATTAAATGTCTTGAAAGCGGGGAAAAGTTTGCTATTCTTATAGAAAGTTTTCAATTATTTAAAAATCCTGTACCAATAGAAAAAATAAAAGAAATTAAAAATGATTTTTCAGTTCCACGTTGTTATTTAAATCTAGAAAATTATGAATGTGTTTTAGATTATTTAGAAAGTCAGCCAATGTTTGATATTGAATTTTATAATAAGCATGATATTATTTATGAAAGTAATTTAGCAATGACTTGTAAAGAAATGGAACTTACTAATGAATTTATTTCAAAAGATGGAAAGTATTTAAGTGATAAAAAATATGATATTGTTAAATGTGGTTACATAAATAAAAAGAATGAAAAAATGTATATTATCGATTAGCAAGGAATGAACTATGTAATAGACGATCTAGCTAAAATAATACCTTTATTTACAACCCCATCAAATGATTTAATTAAATTAATATAATTATTAACATTATTAATAGAATTAATGGCGAGATTAATAGTAGATTTAGAAATTTCATTAATTATTAAATTTTTAATCATTTCATTATAATTTTGTGATATACTAGTCATATGGAAGACCTCCTTGAATGTTTTCGTTAATTACATTTTATCAAGGGGCTTCCTTTTTGTATACTCATCCCCAAACTATTTTACACTATCACTATACTTAATAATTTGACAAAGATAAAAAAAATGTTATAATATGCAATAAATTAGAGAAGAGAGGGGACTTATTATGTTTAAAAAGATTTTATCATATGAAGATGTGATTACTGACATAGAAAGTAATAGAAATAGATCATGGTATGAAGAAATTTATTATAGAAATAAAAATAATTTAAATGATGTAGCATTATTATATAGGGGAACTAAAATTACTTATGGACAGATGTTTAATCTTATGAATAATTACGCAAAATCATTAAAAAGTTTTGGAATAAAAAAAGGCGATGAAATTCCAATTTGTATTTCTAATTGCCCAGAATTAGTATATATTTTAGGTGCAATAAGTATTGTTGGCGCTAAAGCAAATATTTTTGGTAGTGAGTTTGATAAAGATTATATTTTAGAGATAGTAAATGATTGTAATTCTAATTTAATGTTTATAGAAGATAATTTTTATTTAGAAATTAAAAATTCGATAGATGCATCAAATAAAGAAAATATAATAGTAACAAATTTAAGTAATTCTTTAAAAAATAAACTAGATCCATATGAAGAAATAGATAAGGAATATATAGATTTTAATGATAAAACTCAATTGTTGAAAGAAGATAATAGTAAAATAATTGGAATAGATGAATTTTCTTTGATTGGTAAAAATATAACAGAAAATTATTTTGAAAAAAGCTCTTTGGATGATGAATTTACAATAACATATTCAAGTGGTTCTACTAATTCGCATAGACCAAAAGCAATAGTTCATAATGTTAGAAGTTTTATTACAATTGGTAGATATCATGATAAGGAAGTCTCCGGTTCTTCTTCTATGAAAAATTTTGTTATAGAGGCTCATATACCAACGCATTCAAATACTGATATAATATCTAGTATTTCTGATACTTTGATGCAAGGTGCTAAACTAGCTTTAGAACCAATATATGATAAAGATTTTTTTATTAATTCACTTTTAATTAATAAACCAAACTATATTGTAGCGACTACTAGTTTTTGGATTAATACAATGAAGAAAATTTTTCATGATGACAAATATAAAAATGTAAGAATGCCATTTTTATTAATTCCATTTGCTGTTGGAGAACCATTGAGTATTGGTGAAGAAAAATTTCTTAATAAGGGATTACGAAAAGTTAAAGCTGGTAAAGATTTGCTAAAATTACCATTTTCTCCGATAACTATGTGTGTTGCTGGTGGTGATTGTGAACATGGTGGTATTTTTTGGACATTATTTAGACAAACACAAAGTCAAATTCATAATAGACAAGAAGGATTGGGATATTTTAATATGGTAGAGGTTGCATGTTTGGATAAGAATGGTGACAAATGTGTTCCAAATGAATATGGTATGCTTGTTGCTAATTCACCATGTACTATGAAGAAATATAAAAATAACCCAAAGGCAACAAGTGAATTTTTTGTGGTTGATAGTGATGGAAAAACATGGGCAAATTTAAATGTATATGGTTATATAGATGATTATAATAAAGTCTTTATTAAAGGAAGAATATTAGATAAAAATATAGATATTCCACCTTTTGTTATTGCAGATTGCATATCAAAAGATACAAAAAATATATTATCATGTGAGGTTGTTGAAACATATGTTGAAAATAAAGTAAATTATGTTGCACACATTGAAGTTCAACCAACTAGTAAAAAGAGTATTCAAGAAATTATTGATTCTGCTACATGTAGATGTGTTGAAAAATTAGGCTTTGATATTTCACAAATATTATATTTTAGAGTCCATAGTTACTATGAATCTTTTGAACTTACTGGTTGTGGAAAGAGAAATAATCTAAAATTGAGACAAGAAGGAATTAGCAAAAAATGTATAAAAGCATCATATAATGTTAAAAATGAAATAAGTAAAGAAAAAATAAAAGTAAAAAAATAGAATTTTCTATTTTTTTTTTATTAAATGTGCTAAAATTAAGATAGTGAGGTGTTTAAATTGAAAATAAGCATAGGGTTAGTATTAGTTTTAATTAGTTTTGTCTATTCGTTATTTTTGAATATATCGTTTTTTTCTAAAAAGCATGTAAAATCATTAGAGATAAATGTTTTTGGAACATTAATGGTTGCAAATTTTATTGGGTTAATTATTGAATTCTTATGTATTATGTCATTACGAATTTATGGGGTTAACAATATAATTTCAGTAATTATAAATAAAATATTTTTGATTTATTTATTTTTATTTGCAGGTATTTTCTCATTATATGTTATTTTAATATCAACAAATAAAATAAATGATAAATCAAATAATTTTCAAATTTTTAGGTATTTTTTGGCTTTTATTATAACAATAATAATAGTATTAATTTTTTTGCCATTTAATTTGTATAGTGATAATGGTATATATTATTCATTTGGACCATGCGTTAATTTTATATATTTATTATGTAGTATATCAGCTATTCTATGTATTTTTGTTATTATTAAAAATATTAGGAATATTAGGAATAAAAAATATGTTCCGTTAATTGCTTTTGTTTTAGGAACTATTACTACAACATTAATTCAAAAACTATATCCAGCAGTAACATTAGCTACAACAGCGGAGACATTTTTAATTTTTATAATGTATCATACAATAGAAAATCCAGATGTAAAAATGATTGAACAACTTGAAATAGCTAAATCACAAGCTGATAGAGCTAATAGAGCAAAAACAGACTTTTTAAGTAGTATGAGTCATGAAATAAGAACACCACTTAATGCTATTGTAGGTTTTTCAGATTGTATAACGCAAGCAGAAACATTAGAGGAAGCAAAGGAAAATGCAAATGATATTGTAAGTGCTTCTCAAACATTACTAGAAATAGTTAATGGAATTCTTGATATATCTAAAATTGAAGCTGGTAAGATTGAAATTATTAATACAGCATATTCATCAAATGAACTTTTCACAAGTACAGCTAAATTAATAAAAGCAAGATTAGGTTCTAAACCACTTGATTTTAAAGTTTATATCGCACCTGATATACCACCAACATTATATGGTGATCATGCTAACTTAAAGAAAATATTAGTTAATATATTAACTAATGCTGTTAAATATACAGATCAAGGATTTGTTGATTTTAAAGTCAATTGTGTTATTAATGGCGAAATATGTCGTTTAATGATTTCTGTTGAAGATTCAGGACGTGGTATAAAAGCAAAAGATATAGATAAATTATTTACTAAATTCCAAAGATTAGATGAAGATAGAAATACAACTATTGAAGGAACAGGACTAGGACTTGCTATAACAAAACAATTAGTTGAAATGATGGGTGGTAAAATAATTGTTCAAAGTGTTTATGGAAAAGGATCTAAATTTACAGTTGCCTTAGATCAAAGAATAGAACATAAGGAAATAGTTGAACAAAAAGTTGAAATTGATAATAACTTAGATTTAAGTAATAAAAAAATCTTAGTTGTAGATGATAACAAATTAAATCTTAAAGTAGCTGCAAAAATATTAAGCACTTATAAACCAATAGTTGAAGTACTAGATTCAGGAGAAGAATGTATTCAAAAAATAAAAGATGGTAATAAATACGATTTAATATTGATGGATGATATGATGCCACACATGCGTGGTACAGAAGTTTTAAATAACTTAAAAAATATAGAAGGATTTAATACTCCTGTTATTGCTTTAACAGCTAATGCAATTACTGGAATGAGAGAAAAATATTTAAAAGATGGATTTAATGATTACCTATCAAAACCAATCGAAAAATTAGAGCTTTATAAAGTTTTAAATAAGTATTTAAATAATAAAGAGAATATAAAAGAAAATTCGGAATATAAAATAGATGAAGTTAAACAACCAGAGATTAAACAACCAGAAATTATTCAACCAGAAATTAAAAAGTCAGAAATAGAATTTTATGATTTAAGTAATAAAAAAGTCTTAGTTGTAGACGATAACAAATTAAATCTTAAAGTTGCTAGCAATTTTCTAAAACCATATAACTTAAATGTAGATACAGCTGAAAGTGGGTTTGTTTGTATTGATATGATTAAACATAATGGTTTTTATGACTTAATATTGATGGATGATATGATGCCTGATATGTCAGGAACACAAACATTAAAAAAATTAAAAGAAGAAGACAATTATCGTTATCCAATTGTTGTTTTAACAGCAAATGCTATTGAAGGAATGAGAGAAAAATATTTAAAAGATGGATTTACGGATTATTTATCAAAACCAATAGATAAAAAAGAATTAAACAGAGTTTTAAAAGAAGTATTAGTAGATGAATTATATGATCCAATTAAAAATAATATTTTTAAAGAAGAAATAGAAATAATAGGAGAAGATAATAAATTAAATCAAGAATATTTAAAAAATAATAATGTTGATCTTTCAAGTGCTTTAAATTTGTTAGGAGATATAGATATCTACAATGATGTAATGAGAGAATTTAAAAAAGGTTTGGACGAAAGATTAGAAAAACTAAGAAACTATAAAGATACTAACAATATGAATGATTATGCTATTATAATTCATTCAATAAAAAGTGATTCAAAGTATTTAGGATTTACTAAACTTGCTGATCTTTCATATAATCATGAGATGAAAGCTAAAGAAAATGATATAAATTACATAAATGAAAATTATGATTCATTAATGGAAGAATTTAAAAATGTTAAAGATATTATGACAGAATATTTAGATTAAAATTAACAAACTGGACTAATTAATTATTTTTTGATATAATTGATTAGTCTTTTATAATGTAAAAAAGAAAGGAGAAAAAATATGAGTAAAATTAAAATATTCGCATTAGGCGGATTAAATGAAAACGGAAAAAATATGTATGTAGTAGAAGTTGATCGTGATATTTTTATACTAGATGCTGGTCTTAAATATGCTGATGATAAAATGCTTGGTGTAGACTATGTAATACCAGATTTTGAATATATCAAAAAAAATATTAAAAATATCAAAGGAATTTTTATAACACATGGACATGATAGTCAATATGGTGCTATTCCAGACATATTAGAAGAAGTACCAAATATAGATATTTACGGAACAGAATTTACATTAGAAATGCTTAAGAATGATTTAGAAGCAAGTGGAATAAAGAAAGCTAATTTAAAAACAGTAATACCACATAAACCTATTAACTTTAAAAATGTTTCTATTTTTCCAATTTCATTAACGCATTCAGTTCCAGAAAATGTTGGATATGTAATTAATACCAAAGATGGGGCTATAGTATATACGGGTAATTTTGTATTTGATTCAACAATGCAAGGAGCATACAAAACAGATATTGGTAAACTTGCTTATGTTGGAAAACAAGGTGTTTTATGTTTGATGAGTGAATCATTATATGCTGATAAACAAGGATTTACATCACCAAATAATAGAATAACACCGGTTATTAAAGAACAGTTAAATAAAATAGAAGGACGTATCTTATTTAATATATTTGATGCCCAAGTATATCGTATACAAGAATTATTTAATGAAATTATGCTTACAGATAGAAAAGTTGTTATTTTAGGTAAAAAGTTAGAAAGTATGATTAATAAAGCTATTGATTTAAAATGTTTTTCATTTGATAAAACAAGAATATGTGGGTTAAATCACGTTAATGATGAAAATATTTTAATCCTAATATCAGATGAAAGAGAAAAACCATTTTCTAATATTACAAGAATTGTTAAAGGTAGAGATAAATTTATTAAATTAAAAGAGGATGATACAATTATATTTGCATCTCCTGCTTACGATGGTTTAGAAAGAACATCAACAAAATTATATGATGATATATCAAAATTAGGGATTAACTTAGTTATACTATCTAAAAAATATTTATCACATCATGCTTCAAGCGAAGATTTAATGATGATGATTAACTTAATGAATCCAAAATATTATTTTCCAGTAATAGGAGAATATCGTCATCAAGTTGCTAATGCTGATGTAGCTAGTTTAGTTGGAATGGATAAAGATAATATTTTATTAAAATTAAATGGTGATGTTGTTGAGTTTAATAATGGTAAATTAGTTGATAGTGGAATTAGAGTTCCAGTTGATGATATATTAGTAGATGGTAAAACATCAGGTGATGTTGGTGAATTAGTACTAAGAGATCGTGAACTTTTAGCCGATAATGGTATTGTCTTAGTAAGCGCTACTATAGATAAAGCTACAAAAAAAGTTTTGGCAGGTCCTGAAATATTAACAAGAGGATTTATATATGTAAAAGATAATATAGATATTATAAAAGAAGCTGAAAAAATATCAAAAGAAGTTATAAAAGAATTTACAACACCAAATTATGTAGATTTTAATAAAGTAAAAATGGGAATTAGAGAAAAACTTGGAAAATATTTATATAATGAAACCGAGTGTAAACCAATGATATTAATTGTTTTACAAGAAGTGTAAATTTAAAGTAAGGATACAAAATCCTTCTTTTTTTTATAAAATTTTAATGTTATAATAATATTGGGTGATAGAATGACAAAGATAAAAGATGTAATAGCAAGAGAAATTTTAGATTCAAGAGGTAATCCAACAGTAGAAGTAGATGTTATACTTGAAAATGGTATCTTAGGTAGGGCTAGTGTTCCAAGTGGTGCTTCAACAGGAACAAGAGAAGCTATAGAACTTAGAGATCATAGTGATAGATATATGGGACTTGGAGTTTCAAAAGCAGTATCGAATGTTAATAATGAATTAAAAAATTTAGTTGTTGGTTTAGATGTAGATAATCAAAAAGAAATAGACTATGATATGATTAATCTAGATGGTACTGTAAATAAATCTAGATTTGGTGCTAATGCAATACTTGGAGTATCTATGGCTTGTTTAAAGGCAGCAGCTATTGATAGCCATATGCCATTATATAAGTATGTAAATAAAAAATATAATATTAAAGATATATCTCTACCTAGACCAATGATGAATATTATAAATGGTGGTGCTCATGCGGATAATAAACTAGATTTTCAAGAATATATGATAATTCCAAAAAGAGATAATATTAAAGAAACAATAAGAGTAGGGTCAGAAGTATTCCATACACTAAAACAAGTTTTAAAAGAAAAAGGATATGCTACTAGTGTTGGAGATGAAGGTGGTTTTGCCCCTGATTTAAAATCTAATAGTGAAGGATTTAGCTTAATAATGGAAGCTATAAAAAGAGCAGGTTATGTTCCAGGACGTGATGTTTACATGGCAATAGATGTTGCGGCAAGTGAATTTTATGAAGACGGAGTATATAATTTAAAAGGTGAAGGTAGAAAATTAAATACTGATGAGTTAATAAAATATTATGAAGAATTAATAGAAAAATATCCAATTGTTTCAATAGAAGATCCAGTTTATGAAGATGATTTTGATGGTTTTAAAAAAGTTACCGAAAAAATAGGAAATAAGATTCAATTAGTTGGTGATGACTTATTTGTTACAAATAAAAAATATTTACAAAAGGGTATTGATAATTATGCTGGAAATGCTATATTAATTAAAGTAAATCAAATTGGTACTATAACGGAAACTATTGAAACTATAAAACTTGCAATAGAATATGATTATAAAACAATTATATCTCATAGGAGTGGTGAAACTGAAGATACAACTATTGCTGATTTAGCAGTTGGTCTTGATTTAGGTCAAATAAAGACAGGATCTATGTCAAGAACAGATAGAATGTGTAAATATAATAGATTAATTAGAATAGAAGAAGAAATAACTAGATAAGTTTTTCTTCTTTTTTATATTATTTTATTGTATAATATTTTTAGTTTATAAGGAGATTTATATGAAGAAGAAAGATATAATTGCTAATATTATTTATATACTAACATTTTTAATAATTTATTATATATTAACAAAAAAAGGGTTTATATTTGGGTCAACAAAAGATTTTATGACACAACACTATTTAATCCCAGAATATTTTAGAAAATTATTTTATGAAACAAAAGATATATTCCCAGATTTTGCTTTTAATTTGGGTGGGGGGCAAAATATATATTATTTTTCTTATTATGGTTTGCTTAATCCTTTTGTTTTAATATCTTATTTATTTCCATATATTAAAATGCTTGATTATCTTATTTTTATAAATTGTTTAATTGTGATAGTAAGTGTATCATTGTTTTATTTCTTTTTAAAAAGTCATAATTACAATTTTAAAACAAGGTTTATAGTTGGATTTTTATTTTTATGTAGTAGTCCACTTATATTTCATGCCCATAGACATTTTATGTTTATAAGTTATATGCCATTTTTAATAACGGCTTTATTTGGTACTGATTTATATTTGAAAGAAAATAAGATAAATTTATTAGTTATATCAATTGTTTTAATGATATTTACTAGTTATTATTATAGTGTATCAGGATTGGTTGTTTTATTTATATATTATTTGTATCAAAGTTTTAATAAATTAGATTTAAAAAAAAGTTTTAAAATCATTCTTTTATATTTAGTTTCTATTATAATTTCAGCTATTATAATTATTCCAACTTTATATACTTTATTAAGTGGTAGAGATGGTGATATTACAAAAATTAGTTTAATTACTTTATTTAAACCCTCATTAAAACTTTTATATTCACCATATTCCATTGGTTTAACTTTAATTAGTTTAATAGCTTTAATTTGTTCTATATTTAGTCAAAAAAAAGAAAATAGATTTTTAAGTATTATATGTATTCTTGTAAGTGTTTTTCCAATTTTTAATTATATTTTAAATGGAACGCTTTATATAAATAGTAAATCTTTAATTCCTTTTATACCTCTTATTTTAATATTAGTTGCTGAATTTTTAAATCCATATTTTGATAAAAAAATAAATTTTAAACAAGTTTTGATAATTTTATATTTGATTATTTCATCATTTATTATATGTTTATGTGTAAATTTAAAAGATAACTTGATGATAAAAAATAAAGATGTAGATATAACATCTAGTTTAATAAACGAGATTACTGAAAATGATTCTAGTATATATCGTATTAACAATAATGCTCTTGGTTTAGAAGGAGTTAATTTGGTTACTAATATGAGAGAACATAAGTCATCAATATATTCATCAAGCTATAATAGCAATTACAAAAAATTATATTTTGATATATTAAATAATCCTGTTAGCTATCGAAATAAAATGATGTTAACATCATCAAATGATATTTTAACAAGTATTTTATTAGGTGAAAAATATATCATTACAAAAGATAATCTTCCTTTAAACCTTGTAAAAGAAGAATCTGGAATTAAAGTATATCAAAATGATTCTGCTATGCCGCTCGGATATGCTAATTCTAATATTTTAAGTTATAAAGATTATAAAAAATTATCTTATCCTGATAATGCTATTAATTTAGTTAAAAGTGTTGTAGTAGATGATGATAGTAACACAAATTTAACTAAAACTAAAAAAATTAATTTAGATTATAGTTTGATAGATTATAATAACGTAGAAATTAAACATAAAAATAATAAAGTATATATTAAAGCTAAAAATAAGGCTACACTTAAATTAAAAATAAATGATGATATGAAAGACAAGGTTTTATTTTTAAGAATACATAATTTTATTAATCGTAACTATGATACATCAATTACAATTAATGGTATTAAAAATAAATTAAGTGATAAAAGATGGAAGTATCATAATAATAATTTTACATTTGATTATGTAATATATGATAATGATATTTTGGAAATAGAATTTGAAAAAGGAAATTATGTAATTGATTCTGTAGAAAGCTATATTTTAGATTATAAAGAGTTAATAACTAAAGATATAGATGAGTTTGTTATCGATTATAATAAAACAAAAGGTGATTTCATAGTAGGTGATATAAATGTTAAAAAGAAAGGATATTTTGTATTAAGTATTCCTTATGATAAAGGATTTAGTATTAAAGTTGATAATAAAAAAACAAATTATAAAAAAGTGAATAGTGGATTTATTGGGTTTGAAATAGAAAAAGGAAATCATCATATTGAAATTGAATATAAAGCCCCATATAAAACTATTAGTTTAATTATTAGTCTATTTGGAATAATATTGTTGATTGGTTTAAATATAAAAAATAACAAAACTATGAAATTTAAATAAATGATATAAAAAAGTAAAATAGAAATAAAAAGTAGAAGCTGAATTTAAAGAATTCAGCTTTTAATATGCATAAAAATAAAAAATTTAAGATTTGATATAGAAAAAGTAATTTGATAAAGTAAGAAAACGAAGGGAGGGTTTAAATGAATAAACCATTTTTTACAGCAAGAAACGATAAAGTATTTAAAACAATACTAGGAAGTGAAGATAATAAAGAACTATTAAAATTATTTCTAGAAAAAATAATAAAAGAAGAAATAAAAGAATTAACATTTTTAAAAAATGAATTAAATATAAATTATCCAAAAGAAAGAAGAAAAATAGTAGACCTATTAGTAAAAACAGAAAAAGAATTTATTCATATAGAACTAAATAATGGATATAGTGATTACTTACACATGAGAAACTTTTGTTACTTTACGAATATATATTCAAAGAAAACAAAAGCAGGAGAGAAATATAATTTAAAAGATAAATTTATGCATATAGATTTTACATATGGAAAAAAAGATAAAAGATTATATAGGATATATCAAGTAATGGATGAAGAAAAAGAAAGATATATAAATAACTTTGAAATAGTCGAATATAATATGGACAAGATAATGGAACTTTGGTATACTAAAAGTGAAAAAATAGAAGAATATAAACACTTAATAATGTTAGACTTAGATAAAGAAAACTTAGAGAAATTATCGGAAGGTGATGAGCTAGTGGAAGAATATAAAAAAGAAATAGAAGAGTTAAATGAGAATGAGACATATACAAGTTGGCTAACACCAGAAGAAGATGAAAGATTCATATTAAATACTGAAAGAAGTATAGGGTATGAAGAAGGAAAAATAGAAGTAGCTAAAAAAATGTTAAATGAAAAAATGGATATTTCTTTAATCGAAAAGATAACAGGTTTAAAAAAAGAAGAAATAGAAAATTTGAAATAATAAAATAATTTAAGATGTGTAAAGTTAATAAAAAATCATTAAAATTTAAAAAATATTAATAAAATTATGTTATAATTGATAAAGAGTAGGTGATATTTTATGGATTTAATTATTATATTAGCTTTAATAATAATTATTGTTGTTATAAGAAAAGATTTTAGTTGCGCTATTTATATGATGGGGGCTATTGAAATATTTCTAAGAGTTTTAAATTTTATTGCTAATAATGTGAAAATATATGAATTGTCAAATTTTATACATAATTATATTCCAAGTTCTATTATAGCAATTTTAAATAAATATTCAGCAGGTTTATTAAATTCTATATTAGTATGGATATTTGTTATTTGTATGGGAATGTTAGATTTCTATTTAATAAAATATTTGCTTAAAAGAAAATAGGTGATACAATGAAAAAAAATGCATTTACGCTTGCTGAATTATTAGGAGTTATTGTTATTCTTGCTTTAATTAGTTTAATTACAATACCATCAATAAGTGGTACACTTCAAAAATACAAAAAAAATTTATGTGATGCTCAGTTAAATCAAATAATATCGGCTGCAAGAAACTGGGGTGCTGATAATATTTTAAGTCTTCCAAGTAAAAATGGTG
Organism: uncultured Bacilli bacterium; assembly: GCA_934155005.1. Classification (GTDB taxonomy): domain Bacteria; phylum Bacillota_I; class Bacilli_A; order RF39; family UBA660; genus CAJOJO01. The sequence continues at coordinate 13,385 of CAKPGR010000011.1, forward strand.
GAACAAAAGAGGTAACAGTTTCAACACTCGCTAAATATGGATATATAGATGATGAAATTAAAAATCCTGTAACAGGAGAAAATTTTAATTTAGACAATATAGTAATTACAATCACAAGAACGGGTAAAAAATATAATTATAGTTTAGATAGTACAACAAAGAATGCATGTAATAGTGATTAGAAGTAGAAAAAATACTTCTTTTTTGTTATAATAAAAAAGGTGATTTTATGACTTATACTTCAATAAAAAATGAAAAAATCAAAAATTTAAAAAAATTAAATCAAAAAAAATATCGTGATCAAGAAAAATTGTTTTTAGTAGAAGGATATCATTTGGTAGAAGAGGCATATAAAAGTGGTTATTTAAAAAATATTATTTTATTAGAAAATACTATTTGTTCTTTTGATGTCCCACAAATATTTGTCAGTCTAGAAGTTATGAAATATTTAAGTGATGTTGATTCACCTCAAAATATTATAGGTGTTGTATCAAAAATAGAGGAAAAAGAAGATATTGGTAATAAAATTTTAGTTTTAGATGATATTCAAGATCCTGGTAATTTGGGTACTATAATTAGAAGCTCAGTTGCTTTTGGTGTTGATACAATTATTTTAAGTGATAAAACAGTTGATTTATATAATTCTAAGGTAATAAGATCTAGTCAAGGTATGATATTTAAAATAAATATTATAAAAAAAGATTTATTAGAATATGTTTCAAAATTAAAGCAGGAACATTATCAAATTTTAACAACTAATGTAATTAATGGAAAAAACATAAAAAATCTTGAAAAAAAAGAAAAAATATGTATAATAATGGGAAATGAAGGAAATGGTGTTAGAAAAGAACTTACTCTTTTAAGTGATGACATTATTTACATTAAAATGAATAAGAACTGTGAAAGCTTGAATGTTGGTGTAGCGACAAGTATTATTCTATATGAAATTGGAAGTGATTAATTATGGATTATATTTATATTGGCAAAATAGTTAATACGCATGGTATAAAAGGAGAAATTAAAATATTATCTAATATTGATCATAAAGATTTAATATTTAAAAAGAACTTTAAAATATATATTGGCAAAAATAAAATCGAAGAAGTTATAAATAGTTATAGGCATCATAAAGTATTTGATATGATAACATTATTTGGAATTGATGATATTAATGATGTTTTAAAGTATAAAAATCAAAATGTTTATATAAATAAAAATGATGTAAAAGAATTAGTTTTTGATGAAGATTATATTGGTCTTGATGTTTATACAGATAAATATATTGGAAAAGTAGTAGATGTGTTAAAAAATGTAAGTCAGGATATATTAGTAATTAAAAATGAAAATAAAAAATATATGATACCTAAGGTAGATGCTTTCATAAAACAAATTGATTTTAGTAATAAAAAAATATATATAAATGAAATTGGGGGGTTAATAGATGAAAATTGATGTTTTATCTTTATTTCCAGAAATGTATATGGGTTTTATCAGTGAATCGATTATGAAAAGGGCTATGGATAATAATTTGGTTGATATTAAAATACATAATATAAGAGATTATTCTAAGAATAAGCATAAAAAAGTAGATGATTATGGTTTTGGTGGTGGTAAAGGAATGGTACTTATGATTCAACCAATATACGATGCTTTAATGGATTTAAAAACTCCCGATTCTAAAATTATTATGATGACTCCACAAGGAGAAAAATATACACAAAAAAAAGCCTATGATTTATCTTGTGAAAAACATTTAATTATTTTATGTGGTCATTATGAGGGATTTGATGAAAGAATTAGAAGTTTAGTTGATATGGAAATTAGTATTGGGGATTTTGTTTTAACTGGTGGTGAAATCCCAAGTTTAGTTTTAATTGATAGTATAACTAGATTAATAGATGGTGTTATTCAAAAGGATTCTCATGAAAAAGACTCATTTAATAATAATTTGTTGGATTATCCAGTTTATACAAAACCAGTTGAGTTTATGGGAATGAAAGTTCCAGATGTTCTTTTATCAGGACATCATGAAAATATAAATAAATGGCGCCTTGAGCAACAAATAGAAAAAACGAAGTCAAGAAGACCTGATTTGTTAGAAAAGAGTGATTTTAATGACTAAAAATTATGTGGTAGCAAAAAAAAATAATAAAGGTGAAATAACATTTGTCGATTATAATGTTGAAGGATTTAAAATAACTCCTAAAAATAATATAGAATATCCAATTGAAGTAAATTCTATGATGATTATGAAACCATCATTTATTGAAAAAATATTAAAGAAGAAAATTAAAAGAAAATTAAATTTATATTTAAATTATATAATTGAAGAATCTGGTGATGATGATTCATGTAGAGAAGCTTTAAATAATATAAATAGATATAAGGATATAGTTGAATATAAATATCGTAAATACTTAGATGATAAATATATTAATTTATTATTAAAAAAAATAAATCTTTTAGAGAAAAAAATAAAGTCAAATCTCATATACAAAGAGTTAAATGCTACTCCTTCTTTAAAAGGAAAATCAAGATAGTATTTACAAAATAAAAAAAATATGGTATTATTAAATAGCTTGTGATCCGCTGGTATAAATTATTATGATCATATTAAAAGAAAAGGAGAGATAGTATGAATTTAGTTGATAAAATTACTAAATCACAAATTAGAACTGACTTACCTGAATTTAGAGTAGGAGATACTATTCAAGTTGGTTACCATATCAAAGAAGGTAACAAGGAAAGAATTCAACAATTTGAAGGAATTGTAATGACAATTAAAGGTAGCGGAATTAGTAAAAACTTTATTGTTAGAAAACAATCAGCTGGTATTGGTGTAGAAAAAACATATGCATTAAACAACCCAAGAATAGCTTATATTAATGTAGTTAGAAAAGGTAAAGTTAGACAAGCAAGATTAGGATATTTAAGAGATTTAGTTAAACAACCAAAAATTAAAGAACGTAGAGACAAATAATTGTCTTTTTTCTTTTTTTAAAGTATAATCTAATATAGAGGTGTATTTATGAAAAATAAAATAGAAAAATTTTTTAAAGAATTAATACCTTATATCATAATAATTATTGTAGTTATTTTAATTAGAACATTTATTATAACTCCTGTTAGAGTTGATGGTGATTCTATGAATCCAACTTTGGAAAATACTAACTTATTGTTATTAGAAAAGTTTAATAAAAATTATAAAAGATTTGATGTTATTGTGTTTAATCATAATAATACAAAACTAGTTAAAAGGATAATTGGCTTACCAGGTGATAGTATTGAATATAAGACTGATAAATTATATATTAATGGTAAATTAGTCAAAGAAAATTATGATCGTAAAGTTATGGAAGACTTGAAATATGATAATATACCAGAAGGCAAGTATTTTGTTTTAGGGGATAATAGGCTTAATTCTCTTGATAGTAGATTTTTTGGATTAGTTGATGAAAAAGATATCGATGGAATTGTTAACATTAGTATTTTACCATTAAAGATGGTTAAATAAATTTGCGCAACATATGAAATTAATTAAATATCTTGAAAAAAGAAAAATAATTTGGTAAAACAAATATTATATGTAAAGTTTAAAAAAACTTTAAAAATAAAAATATTTATGTTATACTATTATTGTTTTATGAAAAAGCTATGAAAAAGAGTAGTAATAATAAATTTATATTTAGAGAAGAAGTGGTTGGTGAAAACTTCATATAAAAATATTATGAACTTGCTTTGGAGCTTTAATCGTTAATCGCGTTAAGATTTTAAGCATAAAGTATTATGGAAATAAGGTGGTACCACGTTCAATACGTCCTTATAACATAATATTTTTTTTTAGAAAGAGGGTATTTTATGTACAATTTTAAAAAGATAGAAAAAAAATGGCAACAATATTGGAGAGATAATAAAATTTTTGAAGCTAAAAATGGAGATGAAAAGAAACCATATTACATATTAGTAGAATTTCCATATCCATCAGGTGCTGGGCTTCATGTAGGACACGTTAGAAGCTATACAGCGCAAGATGCTATAGCCAGAAAAATGCGTATGCAAGGATATAATGTTTTATATCCAATGGGATGGGATGCTTTTGGAGCGCCTGCTGAACAATATGCCATTAAAAATCATATTCATCCTAAGGATGCAGTTAAAGAGAATATAAAAACATTTAAGGGTCAAATGGAATCACTTGGTTTTTCATTTGATTGGACAAGAGAATTTTCAACTACTGACCCAGAATATTATAAGTGGACACAATGGCAATTTTTACAATTTTATAAGCATAATATGGCTTATAAAGCAACAGTTCCTGTAAATTGGTGTCCTAATTGTAAAACGGTTTTATCTAATGAGGATGCTGCTGGTGGTGTATGCGAAAGATGTGGTAGTAGTGTAATTCAAAAAGAAAAATCTCAATGGATGCTTAAGATGAGTGAATATTCAGAAGATTTGCTTAAAGGCCTTGATGATACTAACTTTGCTGATAAAGTTAAATTAGGACAAATTAATTGGATTGGAAAAAGTACAGGTGTAGAACTTGATGTTGAAATTGTAGATGGTGGTAAATTTTCAATATTTACAACTTGTATTGAAACTATTTATGGTATTACCTTCTTTGTTATCGCACCAGATGGTAAATTAATAAAAGAATTGCTTCCACGAGTTCAAAATAAAGAAGAAGCTATAGCTTATATTGAAGAAACTAAAAAGAAGTCAGCTATGGATAGAACAGAACTTAATAAAGGAAAAAGTGGTTGTGAATTAAAAGGTATAAAGGCTATTAATCCAGTTAATGGTAAAGAAGTTCCAATATTCTTAGGAGACTTTGTTTTAGGAGATTATGGTACAGGAGCTGTTATGGCTGTACCAAGTCATGATGAGAGAGATTTCCTTTATGCTAAGGAACATAATATTGAAATGATTCAAGTAATAGATGGTGCTGATGTTACTGAACATGCTTTTGAAAAACAAGATTACTTAGGTAAAGACTGTAAATTAATTAACTCAGAAGAATTTACAGGTCTTACTGTTGAAGAAGCTAAAGAAAAAATAACTGAAAAATTAGTAAATAAGGGTATTGCTAGAAAAGTTAATAACTATAAAATGCGTGATTGGATTTTTTCAAGACAAAGATTCTGGGGAGAACCAATACCAATGATTAATTGTCCAAATTGTGGATGGGTTCCAATGAATGAAGAAGATCTTCCTTTACTACTTCCAGATGTAGCTGAATATGAACCAACAGATAATGGTGAAAGTCCACTTGCTAAGATTGATGATTGGGTAAATTGTAAATGTCCATGCTGTGGTGCTGATGCTAAAAGAGAAACTGACACAATGCCAAATTGGGCTGGATCTAGTTGGTATTTTCTAAGGTTTATGGATGCTCATAATGATAAAGAATTTGCTAGTATGGAGGCTATGAAATATTGGAATCGTGTTGATTGGTATAATGGTGGTATGGAACACACGGCAAGACATTTATTATATGCTAGATTTTGGGTACAATTTTTATATAATATAGGATTAGTTCCACATAAAGAAATGATTTGGACTCGTGTCTCTCATGGTATGATTTTAGGATCTAATGGTGAAAAAATGAGTAAATCAAAAGGCAATGTTATCAATCCAGATGATATAGTAAATGAATTTGGTGCTGATACTTTAAGGGTTTATGAAATGTTTATTGGTGATTATAGACAAGATGCTTCTTGGAGTACAGATTCATTAAAAGGATGTAGTAAATTTATTGATAGAATAATTAAATTAGGTGAAAAATTAAATGGAAAACTAGAATATTCTAAAAATACGGAAATATTAATGAATCAAACAATTAAAAAAGTTACAGATGATTTAGAAAATATAAAATATAATACTGCTGTTTCAGCATTAATGATTTTATTAAATGAATTAGAAAAACAAGATGAAATTTCTAATAAAGATTATAGAACATTATTACTTATTTTAAATCCTATAGCGCCTCATATAACAGAAGAATTAAATGAGAATTATAATTTAGGTGAAGCTTTATGCAAATCAAATTGGCCTAGTTATGATGAAAATAAACTTACAAATGATACATATGAAATGGTTGTTCAAGTAAATGGAAAAGTAAGGGGAAAAATTGAAATATCAACTGATACTAACATTGAAGAGATGAAAAATTTAGCTAAATCAATTGAAAATGTAAAGACGTTTATAGAGGGGAAAGAAATAGTAAAAGAAGTAGTTGTTCCTAAGAGACTTGTTAATATAGTAGTTAAGTAAAATCTATATGTATAATCAAAAAGATCAAATATTTGGTCTTTTATTTTTTTTATTTACTAATCATGGTATAATAAAATTGAGGTAATATTATGAAGAAAGATTTATTGTTAATAGTTTTATGGTTTTTGATATGTCTTTTATTTGGACTTATAACAAGTTTTGAAGTTATAAATGGAAAACTTCTAATAGTTATTTTAGATATATTAATATTATGGATGGTACTACTTTATTTACTAAAAAATAAAGTAATAGGTGTTATTTTATACTTTATAACACTAATAATATCAATTATTTTAATTTATTATTCGGTAGTAACAATTATATCTTTAAATAAAATATCTAAAAATTATAACGATATAAATATAACATATTATTTATTGTCAAATGATGAAGAAATCAAAAATGTTGGCTATTTAAAAGATGATATTTATGTAGATCAAGCTATTATTAAATTAAGAAAAAAATATGATTTTAATATTAAAGAATATAGTGATAAAGAAGAGATGTTAAAGGATTTAGATAATAATTATTTACAAGCTATATTAGTAAGTCAAAAAATAGATAAATATAAAAATACTTATGAATTTAAAATAAAGGTTAAGGAAAAAATAAAAAGTCAAAATAGTAAACTTATATTTTTAAATATGTATGATAATAATTTTAATTATAATTATATAATTTCTATAAATAAAAATGATATTTTAATAGTTAGAATACCAAGTAAGTTTAAAATAGAAAATCAAGAAATATATAAAATTGATAGCTTAAAAGAAAAGATAGAAAACTTAGAAAATATATATAATATTAAAATTAACTATTATATTAAAGTAGATAAAAAAATGGTTGATAAAGTAAGAGAAAATGATGAAATAAAAATGGATAAAATCCTTAAAAATTATAATGCTTTAAATACCAATCCAGATTCATTTTATAAAACAAATATGAATAAAAAAGAAATAAAAAAATTGTTTAATTATTATTTCGATAATCAAAATAAAATAAAAGTTATTAAAAAAACTACTTATAGTGATAACATAGATGAGATTAAGAAAAGCCTTAATACTAAATGACTTTTAAATTTTTAAAAAGTATATATAATATATTTTATAGGATGTGGTACTGTTGAAAAAAATAATTTCATATATTTTAGTTATTTTATGGATGATATTGATATTTTATTTATCTAGTCAAAATGGTAGTGTATCTAGTACAAGTAGTAGTGGTATATTAAATAATATTTTAAATCTTTTAAATAAAATATTTACATTTGATAAAGAGACTGTTTTAAGTATTATTCATGGGCCAATGAGAGAACTTATGCATTCATTTGAATATTTTATTTTAGCTATTTTAATAGTTAATTTACTAAAACAATATAATTTACACAATATTATTTTAATAACCGTTATGATTAGCTTTATTTATAGTGTATCTGATGAAATTCATCAATTATTTGTTATTGGTAGAACATTTGAATATTTTGATATAATGATGGATTTTATAGGAATAATTGTAGGGTCATTTATTGGAAATAAGATAATTAAAAATAAAATTTATGAAAGATAAATAATATTATCTTTTTTTTATAAAAAATTATTAGTAAATAGTTGATGCTATAAAAAATATTTCAGGTTATTAATATTCAAAAAATCTTATAAAAAACCAAACTCAAATAAATAGAATTCTTGATTTAACCATATATTTATAGTATAATCTTTAATAGTTTGAAAGGGTGAATTCTATGTTAGAAAGACTTGAAAATATTGAAAAAAGATATAATGAATTAAATGAAGAATTAATGAAACCAGAAGTTATATCAAATATCAAAAAAACATTAGAAATAACAAAAGAACAATCTAGTTTAAAAGAAGCATATGAAGCATATCAAGAATATAAAAAAATACTAAGTGATATAGAAGATGCTAGAGAAATGGTTAAAGATCCAGAAATAGGAGAAATGGCTCGTGAAGAATTAAAAGAATTAGAAAATAAAAAAACAAAAATGGATTCCGAATTAGAAATTATATTATTACCAAAAGACCCTAATGATACAAAAAATGTTGTTTTAGAAATTAGAGGAGCTGCTGGTGGTGATGAAGGAAATATATTTGCCGGTGATTTATTTGATATGTATAGACATTATTCAGAAAAACAAGGATGGACAGTTGAAGTAAATGAAGAATATCCATCGGAAGCAGGAGGATATTCATTAATTAGTTTTACAGTTAAAGGTGAAGGGGTTTATTCTAAATTAAAATATGAGTCTGGAGCACATCGTGTTCAAAGGGTTCCAGCAACTGAAACACAAGGTAGAGTACATACATCTACAGCAACTGTTTTAGCTATGCCAGAAGCAGAAGAGTTTGATTATGAACTTAATATGGATGAAGTTAGAATTGACATAACTAGGGCGTCAGGTTGTGGTGGTCAAGGAGTTAATACAACAGATTCTGCTGTAAGACTTACACATATACCAACAGGTGTTATTGTATATTCTCAAACAGAAAGATCACAAATCAAAAATAAAGAAAAAGCTATTAAAATATTAAAAACACGTTTATATGATTTAAAAAGAAAAGAACAAGAAGAAAAAGATGGTGCTATTAGAAGAAGTAAAATAGGAACAGGGGATCGTTCTGAAAAAATAAGAACATATAACTATTCTCAAAATAGAGTTACTGATCATAGAATTGGTTTTACAACTAATACACTAGATCGTGTTATGAATGGTGACTTAGATAAAATAATAGAAGCTTTAATTATGGAAGATCAAAATAGAAAACTAAAAGGCGAAGAATGATTGAATATTTAAAAAAATATTATAAAGGAAATAATCTTGAAGAGGCTATTAAAAGATTAAATAATGGAGAAGCAGTTCAATATATTATTGGTGATGTTGATTTTTATGGATTTAATTTTAAAGTCAATAAAGATGTTTTAATTCCTAGGTTTGAAACTGAAGAATTAGTGGAAAAAACGGTTAATTATATAAAAAAAATTTTTGATGGAAAAGTAGATATCTTAGATATAGGAACAGGTAGTGGATGTATAGCTATTACTTTAAAAAAACTAATTAAATCTAATGTAGATGCTGTTGATATATCTAGTAAAGCGTTAGATGTAGCAAAATATAATGCAAAAGAAAACAATGTAAATGTTAATTTCATAGAAGGTGATATGTTAGATGAAATAACTAAAAAATATGATGTTATTATCTCTAATCCACCTTATATAGCTTTTGATGAAGAAATAATGGATGTTGTTAAAAATAATGAACCACATATAGCCTTATATGCTAAAAATAATGGACTATATTATTATGAAGAAATAATAAAGAAAGCTAAAAACAATTTAAAAGATAAGTTTATTATTGCTTTTGAAATAGGAAGAACTCAAGGCGATTATTTAAAAAATTATGCTAAAAAATATTTTGGGGATGCTTTAATAAAAGTAGAACAAGATGCTAGTAAAAATGATCGCTTTTTGTTTATAATAGGTGATTAAATGAAAGAATATAATTTATTAGTAGAACAATATCAAAATTTAACTGATGAAGAAAAAAATGCTTGTTTAATTTATAAATCAAGACTATCTTATTTAATAAATGAAATAGCTATGGTTGATGATTTTTTAAATAAGGATAGTAATATAATATATGAAGAGGTAAAAGATAAAATAAAATTTCAAAAAACATTTATTGATTTTAAAGAAATAATAGAAAGACCGGAAAATTTATTTTTAAAAATGTCAGTAATGAACAATGTAAATTTTAAAGATATTTATACTGTAATTGAAAGTATGAAAAAGATTTATGAAACTATAAGTAAAGTATCTAAGAAAGTAAGTCTAAAAGATGATATGATATTATATAGATTAGTTAGTTCAAATGAAGATATTAAAGGTATTTCAAAAAGTAATTTTATATCAACAACTATAAATGCTGATATTTTAGATGATTTTATGTTTGGTAAAAATAATATTTTATATAAAATAAAGGCTAATAAAGGTATTAACGCTATGGTTATTCCTTATTCAATTGTAATAAGTATGGATCAAACTAAGTTAAAATTACAAGAAAATGATCATCAAAAAGAAATTCTTTTATTTAAAGAAAATCTTGATATAGAAGAAGTAAATAGTAGAAAAATAGACAATAATTTAATGATAAAAGAAATAGAAGTAAAAAATAAAACATTAAATAAATCTAGATAGCTCTCTTTTCTAAAAAAAATAAAATAAAAAATGGAGATGATAATATGCATAGTTTAAAAATAAAAAATTTATGTGTTTTAGTAGAAAATAAAACAATATTAAAAGATTTTAATTTAGAAATTAAATCTGGTGAAATACATGCTATAATGGGCCCTAATGGAACTGGTAAATCAACTCTTTCAAGAGTTATTATGGGTGATGAAAGATATATAGTAAAAGAAGGGGAAATTTTGTTTGATGGTAAAAATATCAATGATTTTACAACTGATGAAAGAGCAAGGTTAGGTATATTTTTAGGCTTTCAAATGCCAACTAGTATAGAAGGCGTTACCAATGCTGATTTCTTAAGAACAGCTATGCATATTAAAGAAGGAACTAATTTTAAATTAATGCCTTTTATAAAAGAAATAAATAAGACTATTGATGAACTTAAAATGAATAAGGATATGATTCATAGATCTGTTAATGGTGGTTTTTCTGGTGGTGAGAGAAAGAAAAATGAAATTTTACAATTAAAACTTTTAAAACCGAATACGATACTATTAGATGAAATAGATTCAGGATTAGATGTTGATTCACTTAAAATAGTTGGTGAAAATGTAATGAATTATTATAATAATAATAATGAATCATCTATTTTACTTATAACACATTATCAAAGACTTTTAGAATATATTAAACCTGATTATGTTCATATAATGATGCATGGAAAAATAATTAAAAGTGGTGATTTAAAATTAGTAGATGAAATAGAAACAAAAGGTTATGAAAAAATATTTGAAGAAATTAGTTCTAATAATTAGAAAGATTTTAAAAATATGAATAAAATAAAATTGATTAATAATCAAATTGAAGAATTTGATAAAAAAAATATTAATGTATCTAATAAAGAAAATAAAATAGTAATAGATATAATTAATGACTTAGATTTAGAAATAGAATATACTAATAGTAATGACTTAGATATTATTTATAACCTAAAAGAAAATATTAATGTAAAAATATTTGAAATAAGAACTAATTCTGATTTGAAATTAAATGTAGTTTATAATTTAGATGATAATAGTAGTCTTTCTCTAACAAAATTTTATGATTTAAAAAATGTAGAGGAAGTATGTAATATTAATTTAAATAAAAACGCTAATTTATTATATAAGTTAAAAACAATTTCGAATGGTAATCAAAATTATAATTTAAATATTTACCACAAGGATATAAATTCTATAAGTAACATATATAATAGTGGTGTTAATATGGATGGTGTAATTAACTTTAATGTATCAGGTATAGTTCCAAATGGTATTAAAAATTGTGAATTAAATCAACAAAATCAAATTATAACATTTAGCGATAACAAATGTATAATAAATCCTAAACTTTTAATTGAAGAAAATGATGTAGTAGCTAATCATTCAGCTTTAATTGGTAAGTTTGATGATGAAAGTTTATTTTATATGAAATGTAGAGGAATTGACTATGAAAGCGCTATAACTTTATTAGTCAAAGGTTTTTTACTTGAAAATATGGAAGATGAAAGATTAAATAAAATAATTGAAAAGTATTGGAGGTGATACTATTAACCGAGAAGATTTTAATTTACTTAGTCAAAATATAATTTATTTTGATAATGGAGCTACAACTTTGAAACCAAAAGTTGTAGCTAATACTATAAGCGATTATTATAATAATTATAGTGCGAATGCTCATCGTGGAGATTATGATTTAAGTTTAAAAGTTGATCAAAAATATGAGGAAACAAGAAAATTAGTTAAAGAATTTATAAATGCTAAAAGTACGAGAGAAATAGCTTTTACAAGTGGTACAACAGATTCATTAAATAAAATAATATTTGGATATTTTAGATATAATTTAAAGGAAAATGATGAGGTATTAATAACTAAAAGTGAACATGCTTCCAATGTTTTACCTTGGTTTGAACTTGCTGATGAAAAAAAATTAAAAGTTAAATATATAGATTTGGATGAACATTTATGTCTTACTATGGATAATTTAAAAAAGGCTATAACGGAAAATACAAAAGTAATTTCTATTGCGCATATAACTAATGTTGTAGGTGATATAAGACCCCTTAAAGAGATTATTGAATATGCTCATTCTAAAAATATTTTAGTTGTTGTAGATGGTGCTCAATCTATACCACATTTAAAAACAGATGTTAGATTATTAGATATAGATTTCTTGGCTTTTTCTGCTCATAAAATGTATGGTCCAACAGGCGTTGGTATTTTATATGGAAAAGAGGAATTGTTAAGAAATATTAGACCAATTATTTTTGGTGGTGGTATGAATAGTTCTTATGGAAGTGATTTAACCCGTATTTATGATGAAATTCCAACATTGTTAGAAGCAGGTACTCCTAATATAGCTGGGGTAATAGGGTTTGGTGAAGTAATTAAATATTTAAATAATATAGGTTTAGATAAGATAAAAGATTATGAGTTAGAATTAAAAGATTATGCTCTAGAAAAATTAAAACAAAATAAAAATATTATTATTTATAATGAATATTCAAATAGTAGCATTATAACAATTAATTATAAAGATATATTTGCCCAAGATTTAGCAATTTATTTAAATAAATATAATATTTGTGTTAGAGCAGGTAATCATTGTTCTAAAATATTAAAAGAAGAAATAAATATTAAAAATACTGTTCGTATTAGTTTATCTTTTTATAATACAAAAGATGAAATAGATAAATTAGTAAAAGCTTTAGAAAATGAAAAAATAAAAGAAGAAATAATATAGAGGTAATTATGGGATATAGTTTAAAATATGAAAGTGGAAAAACAGTTTATTTAGTGCCACTTCACGATAATATTAATGACAAAAATTTAATGGAATCAGAGTTAGAAAACTTTGATATGCTTACATCTATTTATAACAGTCAAGATGAATTTGTAACTAAAATGGCTAAATTGGGTAGAATAGAACATAATCCAACTGATATATATCTTTTATGTAATAGAAAAGATGCTAAAAAGAAAAAATTGATATTTAATAACAAATTGATAAAAGAAGCCGCCCTTGATTTATATGGCCAAAGAAAAGCTGGAAAAAAGAAAAAAAAAATTTTATTAAAAGAAACCGAAGAAATGAAAATTTTACTTGACCAGTTAATAGAATATGCAAATAATCCTAAATGGACTAAAAGAATGACTGTAAGTAAGAAAACTCCATATAGAATAAGAACAGAGTTAAGTGAGTATGTAAAAATTAATAAAAAAAGTAAAAAAAGTCCAAGTGATATGCTTGAATTAGAAGCAATTAAAGATCAATTATTAATATATCTTAGACATTATGATATTTTAAGAGAATCTGTTTTATGTTATTTAGATTTAAAAAAAGAAGAAAAAAAACAAATTGAAGAAAATGCTCAATATAATTTAGGTGATATTAGTATTGAAAGCTCATATAGTGATAAAGTGAAATTGGAGTATTTAAAAGATTTAAAAGAATCAAGTGAAGAATTAAAACAAATAAGTGAGGATTTAAAAAATAAAAGAGATGCAAAGTATTTAGAAATTGAAGATCCTGAATTATCATATTGGTATAGTATAGGTGGTACAGATGCTATATTTGCTAATGTTGATATAGATAAAATATATGGAGCCAGTACTAATGATAAAAAAGCTTGTGGTATTATAGAACCAAAGAGAAAATAAATTTGGTTCTTTTTTTTCTGCTTAAAATATTGTATAATTAAATAGGTGATAATGTGAAAGAAGAATTACTTAAATTATTAGAAAATGCTTATAGTCCCTATTATCATTTTAAAGTGGCTGCTATAATAGTTACGAATGATGGTAATATATTTGGTGGCGTTAATGTTGAAAATGCTAATGGAACTAGTATATGTGCTGAGAGAAATGCAATTAGTTTAGCTATTAGTAAAGGATACAAAAAAGGTGACTTTAAAGAGTTATATGTTATGTTAGAAAAAGGAATGGGTACACCATGTTTTGCTTGTAGACAAGTAATTTTGGAGTTTATGGAAATGGATAAAAAAGTTATTTGTATGGATAAATTTGGTAATAAAAAAGAATACACAGTAGGAGAGTTATGTCCTTATCCTTTTAGTGGAGATGATTTGAAATGAAAAGTGGATTTGTCAGTTTAGTAGGAAGGCCAAATGCTGGAAAAAGCACTCTTTTAAATCATATCATTGGTAAAAAAGTGGCTATAACATCAAATAAACCACAAACAACTAGAAATAATATTCAAGGTATTTATAATGAAGATGATACTCAAATTGTTTTCGTTGATACACCAGGTATTCATAAACCAAATCATAAACTTGGTAACTATTTAAATAAACAAGCATATTATAGCGCTAGTGATGTAGATGTAATCTTATTTTTGATTGATGGGACAAAAGAATTTGGACGTGGTGACTTATTTGTTTTAGATAAGTTAAAAGAAGAAAATAAACCAATTATTTTAGTTATTAATAAAATAGATAGATTAACTAATGAACAAATATTAGAAAAGATAAATGATTATAGTAAGATATATGATTTTAAAGAAATAGTTCCTGTTTCAGCACTGAAAGAAAACAATATAAAAGAATTAATAAAAACAATTAAAAAATATTTAACAGATGAAATAATGTATTATGACAAAGATACATTTACAAATAAACCTATAACTTTTAATATATCAGAAATTGTTCGTGAAAAAATATTTGAATTAACAGAAGAAGAAGTTCCACACTCATTAACTTGTATAGTTGAGAATATCGAAAAAGATAAGAATTCATATCATATTAATGTAGCAATAATAGTGGATAGAGATGCTTTAAAAAGAATTATAATTGGTCGTCAAGGTAGTATGATAAAAGAAATAGGTATTAGATCAAGAAAAGAAATAGAAGAATTATTAGGTAAAAAAGTTTATTTAGAGACATATGTTAAAACAATAAAAAAATGGCGTGATAAAGAAAAATATTTACAAGAATTTGGCTTTAATGAATTTGAATAAATAAAAAAATAAATTACATAATAAAATAGGTGATAGAATGGAAAATTTATTATGGGATTTATTTAAAAAAACAGGAAAGATTGAATATTATATTAAATATAAAGAAGAAGAAAAAAAGAAAGAAGATTAGTATGGATAGAGTAGTAATTGTTGGAAAAACATATAGACATTTTAAAGGAAAAAATTATAAAGTTTTGTGTATAGCATTAGATAGTGAAAGTAATGATGAAGTTGTTGTATATGAAGCTTTATATGGAAAACATTTGATTTGGACTAGACCGTATGATATGTTTAATTCATTAGTGGATAAAGAAAAATATCCTTTTGTTGAACAAGAATATCGATTTGAGCTTATAGATGAAAGAAACAATTGAAGGCTTAGTTATAAGTGAAACATCATATGGTGAGACTAGTAAAATTATAAATATTTTAACAGAAAATGGTATAATAGGATGTATGGCTAAAGGGGCTAGAAAGCTTAAGAGTAATCTGAGAGTAGGTACATCTAAGATAACTTTATCTTCATTTGTGATTAATAAAAAAAATGACAAATTATCTCTTCTTATTAGTTCTGATATTCAAAATGATTTTAGAAATATTAAAAAAGATATTGTAAAAATAAGTTATGCATCTTTTATTATTGAACTTGCTAGTAATGTTATGAGACATAATTTAAATAGTAATGTTTATAAATTACTTATAGAATCATTAGAAAAAATAAATGATTCTTATGATCCTCTTGTTATAACTAATATATTAGAACTTAAATATCTAGAATATTTAGGAGTTATGCCTGTTTTAGATAAATGTTCTATTTGCGGTTCTAATAAAGGTATAGCAACATTGTCTAGTTATAGTGGTGGATATGTTTGTAACAACTGTTTAACAAATGAGAAAATTGTTAGTGAAAAAACGATAAAAATTATAAGAATGTTTTTCTATGTCGATATTTCTAAAATAAGTAATATAGATATTAGTAATTTAGTAAAAAAAGAAATTAATGATTTTTTAGATGATTATTATGATAGATATACTGGACTTTATTTAAAAAGTAAAAGTTTATTAAAAAATATTAATAAAGTAGGGTGATTAATTTGGAATATATTATTTGTTCTTTTGTAACACTTTTTATGTGTCAAATAATTAAATTTATAATTGAGTCTATAAAAGATAAAAAACTTAAAATTAGAAGATTGATTGGTGGATCGGGCGGTATGCCAAGTTCTCATTCTTCTTTTACAACTTCTTTAACAACTTTGCTTGGCTTAAAATTAGGAGTAAATAGTCCTATATTCGCAGTAGCATTTATTTTTACTTTGATAACTTCATATGACGCTATGGGAGTTAGACTTGAAAGTGGTAGACATGCTGAGGCTTTAAATATAATTTTGAATGATGAAAATAAATTTAAGGAAAAAATTGGACACGAGCCTTTAGAAGTAATCGGAGGAGTTGTAGTAGGATTTATTGTTGCATTTACTTTTTATTTATTAAAGTATTAGTAAATAAAGATAAGCTGCTTGAAAAAATAAATTTAATTTGTTAAAATAAACATGTAAAACAAAATAATAATATTGACTGAGAGATAAAAAAATTTCAAAGTCGGGGGGGGGGTATAAACCCCTCTTTTTTGTGTGAAGGAGTAAATAAAAATGAATAAAAAGATAATGCTAGGAATAATAGTAGGATTAGTATTAGGCAGTGTAAGTGTATATGCAGGAACAAAATTTTATGCAAGTGATGTATCAGTAAGTGCTCCAACAGGATCTAACTTAGGAAGTAATTCAACTCTTCAAAATGCCTTAGATGATTTATATAGTAAAATAAATAGTTATACAAAATTATATCCTAATGGAACAGCTATATACTATAATCCAACAACAGGAGAAAAATGCACGTCAAGTTCTGCTGTATCAACAACGGGAACAAAGAACGGATGTATGAAATGGTATACATTTAATGATGAAGAAGGAAATAGTTCAGTAAACTTAATATTAGACCATAATACAACAGCTGGTGTAGCTTGGAATTCAAGTGGAAACAATAGTGAAATGAATGAAGCTGCTAAAACTTTAATAAATGATACAAAAGCTTGGAAAGTAGCCGCCAGATTAATAACAGCAAATGAAGTAGCTAAAATATCAGGAAATACAAACTGGGATTCAAGTAAAACAGGACAAGATTGGTTTTATTTAGGAAGTAATAATCAAAGTGATACAAGTAAAAGAAGTAACTATGGATGGCTATATGATAGAACAGGTCAAGACTGTAAAGAATATGGATGTTCAAATAATTCTAACGTAGAAATATATGGTTATTGGACAAGCAGTGCGAATATAAGCGACTTTACTTATGCATGGGGTGTGTATGGGGGCGGTCATTTGGACGACGGCCCTGTTATCTATACTAATGCCGGGGTTCGCCCAGTAATAACAGTCTCAAAACCAATAATAAAATAAAAAATATTGACTTAATTTCAATATTTTTTTGTGAATAAGAAGGAAAAGTGAAAATAAAAATGTATATTAATATTAGAGGGATACCATAAGGTATTACGGATTATTTCCTTACAAGAAGTAAGGAGGATGTGTATGAGAAGAGATAAAATAAATTTAACTT